>CAYVUJ010000055.1:0-7581 GCA_964454825.1 uncultured Lachnospiraceae bacterium
ACGGATGTGCCCACGGACCTCACCCGCCGCGCTGTCACCTCTGAACGAAGCGAGCAGGCGAATATCCGCAGCTATGCAGGAGGAGATTCGCTCAAGGACATACACTGGAAGCTCTCATCTAAGCTCGACGAGCTTCTCGTGCGGGATTATAATATCAATGATTCACGCCACACATACAGTGTGTGCGACCTGACCGAGCCGCGCATTCCCGAGGATATCAGGAGCGAAAATAATGCCGGGGAGGATCAGCGCAGGGAAAAGAGATCAAAATCCAAGCGTAATGTCCGCCGCAGTGCCGAAACGAAGCTGATAATCGAGGCCGCAAGCAAAAAGGAGATGTCCCAGAAGCGCACGGAGTTTGCCGAGCAGATCGTGCGTGCTGTCGAGGAGGAGGAGAGGACCCGCGCCCCGAAGAAGTCCGCACTCCCGCGACTGCGCGCGGATATGCTCGGCGAACTTGCGATCCGCGGCGCGGACCGCGCGGTCGAGCTTGCCATAGCGGCTGTCATGAACGAGCTTCGAGGCGGAAGTGACGTCACGCTCATCTACAATGACGACTCGGAAAAGGACGGCGTACACGTATCCTATTTCCCGGATATCGCGTCCTTCGCCGCCCAGGTGCTCGAATTTGCGCTCACACCTGTCTGCGTGCGGGAGAACGGCGTTTCATCAATGTTTTCCGCGATCGACGAGAGCACGGGTCTGACGGTGCGCTTTGTCAGCGCGAATCTCAACCCGGCAGATGTGTCCGATTACATGGCATTCTCTGCCTCCACGGGAAGCGGGGCGTCCGACACCTCGGTCGAGGTGTATCTTGCTGAGACGGATGACGCGTACGAGGACCCGGTCAAGCGGGCGGTGTATATCTCCGCGATGAAGGAGGAGCTTGCCTCCGCCGCTGTTAAGCTGAGCTCCTTCAGTCACAGTGTGATGCCCGACGGCTCTCTCGCTTTTGCAAGGGAGGAGAATTGATATGGGATACAAAAAGCTTAAAATTGCTCCGCTTGTGAAGGAACCGCGGGAGAATATGAGCCGCGCGCTGACAGTTGTCGGACTCGCAGGGCGGGCGTTTGTCGTGTTTCTGTGCGTGATGGGAGCGAGCCTTTTCGTTGCGGATTCCTTCGGTATCACCAACCCGGCTGCCGGAGGGATGGCGTCGGCGTCTGTCGCCGCGGTCGTGCTGTCGGCGTTTCTGTTCAGCATGGCGGCGTGCGTCGCATCCTATGACAGGCGCTCGGCGATAGTCACGCCTGTTGCGTCTGTGGCGGTGTTTGCCGCGCTCCTTGCGACCTGCGGTAACCCGGTGACGCTGGTCTGGGACGGCATTCGTCTGGTCTGGAATACGGCCATCATTCATCTTGCGGACATGGGCTACATGATGTTTGCCTCATACGGTCTTCCCGCGGGATACCATTACGGCGAAGAGTTGCTTCTCAATGTCGGCATGGCCGTAGTTTCGGCGCTTTTCTCCGTGATCTTCGCGCTGTGCCTTGCAAGAAGAGCGAAGCTTCTTCCCACAGCGATCGTGTGTGCGGTGATGCTCGTTCCCGTATTCGTCTACAACCTCACAAGGGGTGTTGCGCCGATCGTGTGGACGATAGTCTTTATCTGCGCCGCCCTCTCGCTCTGTTTGTTTGACAGACGTTACAGCGGGCGCGAGTTCTCGTTCTTTGCAAAGCGGGAAAAACGCCGCGCGAAGAAGGAGGCGAAGAAAAAGACCCGCGCCGAGCGAAAAAGGAAGCGCGAAACGCTCAGAAAACGTGCCGAAGCGGCATATGAAAGTGCCCTCGCGGTAAGCGATGACCGCAGTCTGGCCAAGGAGGCGCGGCGCGCCGTCGGCAAGCTCGAACGCCGCGCAAAGATTGAGAAAAAGAAGGCGGCGAAAGAAGAGCTCAGGGAGAAGAAAAAGGCTGAGAAAAAGGCGAAAAAGGAAAACGCCAAGCTCCGGAAAAAAGAGAACAAAAAGGCGAAGTCGGAGCGAAAGAAGCTTCTTTTGGCCGCCAAAAAGGATAAGGAGCTTGCCCGCCGTCTCGCCGATGAGAAAAAAGAGGCTAAGAACGCTAAGACATCGGCGAAAAAGCAAAAACGTGCCGAGCGCCGCAGTGCTCAGCTTGCCGCGGATAAAAAGCGGCGCGAGAACATCGCGGCGGGAGGACTTGCGGGACTGTGTGCGGCCATTCTTGCGATCATCGCGATCGCCCTGCCCGCACTGACCGTGAGCGGGAGCTTCCCGGTGATAGATTTTATCAACAGACCCGTGTCCACCGTGCGCGCCTATGTGACCGCGTATCTCACCGGGGACGATATTGATCTGAACGATCTCGACGTCTACGGCGAGCTGGCGGGGCTGGCGCCGCGTACACTCTCCTTTGATCCGCTCAGCTATGAGGGGATTCAGATTTTCTCCGTTACGGGAGATCTTGACCAGAACGTGTATCTGCGCAGCTGGATCGCGCATGATTTCGATGAAGAGACACAGACGTGGACTGGCGCTTCGACTGATCAGGTGGTTGAGTTCCGTTCGGATTTCGGAAGGCACTTTACACCCGACAGCATCCGTACCGAGTTCAACGCGCTGGTACACCCGTCGTCCGTGATGATGTTCAACAATAACGCGACGATGCTGTTCTCCCGTTACGGCTTCGGTGTGGAGAAGGTGAATGTCCGCAGGATCAACTCCGAGTCGAAGATCGTTTTTGTTCCGGCGGTCATGAACACAAATTACAGTCTTCTTAACTGGGGAACGCTCGGAAAGCTCGATTCGAAGTATTCTTTCTTCTACGACGGAATATATTCCTCGCGCTTCCTTGATATTGAGCATCCGTACAGTGCGGTGTCGTTTGTCACCGACATGCGCGATTCCGATGCGGGGCGGGGTATCGACGAGTCGATACGCTACCTTGATCTTGCGTATACATATCTCGGGGACCTGGACTGGGTGCGCGAGCTTCTCGACATCCGCGGCATGTCCGACGGCGAGTACAGCGTGGTCGAGAGAGAGGATCGCGTTTATAATGTCGCGCCGGACGATCTGTCCGACATCGACGCGCAGTTTGTTGCCAAGCTCGAGGCGCAGGGAATCAAATTTACCGGCGAATCGCTCGTGAAGCGGGCCATCGCCGATCCTGAGCTCTACGAGCGCATGCTCAAGTACCGCCAGAGCGAGAAGGAGTATTCGGTCTACGCTCATGAGACGTACGGCGGTACGTTCGGCGGTAAGCAGATATCGGAGCTTGCCGAGAGCCTCCTTGCCGACGCCGGATATAAGAGAAGCTACGACCGCCTCGGCAAATTTACCTGCTTCGTCGATGCGAATGGCGAACCGGTCGCAGATCACGACGTGATCATGACGGTGATAAACTATCTGCGCGAGAATTATACCTATACGCTCACTCCCGCTGTCCCGGATGGCGGCGCCGACGATGTGCTCGGGACATTCCTGTTCACAACGAAGGAGGGATACTGTACGCACTTTGCCACGGCCGCCTGTGCGCTGCTTCGCAATTTCGGATATCCCGTGCGCTTCTGCGAGGGCTACATCGCCGACGAATTCCAGAAGAATTATTCCGACAGAGTGAAGGCCGAGTACGCCACATTTGTCCTTGATGAGGACGCGCACGCATGGGTCGAGGTCTATCTTGACGGCTACGGCTGGCAGCAGTATGAGACGACGCCGGAGTACGCCGCCCCCATGTACGACGCGGATTTCATCATCGACAGCGGAGCGGATGAACCCGGGCCCGGTTTTGCGCCGACGGCACCGATCGAAAAACCTGACGAGATCAAGCCCGCGGTCAAACCCAAGCCGGAGCAGGAGAATGATGCGGTACCCGAGGAAGAGGTCGATTATACCCGCATCTTTATCATCGCCGCCGTTGTCGTCGGGGCGACAGCACTGCTTATCACGGCCCTGCGTATCATTTGGGGTGTGCTGAAGCACCGGGCGAAGAAAGAGACCGACCGCAGGTACGAGGCGGTGCGCGAGGCGCTTGATGACATCCGAAAGGTCAAGAGTGCCGAATCGAACCGCGAGCTCGCACTGGAGCTGAACGATCAGATCATGGCTGTGCTCTCCATCGCCGGGATCGAGCCGGAGGACGGTGACGGCGTGGCAGAGTTTGCGGATCACATCTCCGGATATTTTGAGGGTCTTTCGGCTGTTCCGATCGAGGATATCCTCACTGTCATGATGTACGCCGAGTTCGGCACACAGCTCGAGCAGGGCGACCTCTGGACACTTGGAGACTTTCTCGGCCGCCTTGTGCCGTCGGTCTACAGCTCGCTTAGTCCTGTTAAGAAGCTGTGGTGGCGGTATATCAAGCGAAGGATATGAGGTGATTGATATGTTCGATATAAAAACTGTGTCGTCTGCGGAGCTTGCATTCCTCGGGGACAGCGTGCTTGAGGTTCTGGTGCGTGAACGGATCGTGCAAAATCCGAACGGAGAGGCGCCGGCGCCGCGCGCGCTCGGGTATGTTACCGCTGTCGCACAGAGCGCGGCGCTCGAACGCATTCTGCCGCTTCTCACAGAGGAGGAGAGCGATGTGTTCCGGCGCGGCAGAAACGGCGTACACGGTAACATTCCGAAAAGCGCCAGTGCCGCCGAATACCGGCGCGCGACCGGCATGGAATGTCTGTTCGGATGGCTGTGGCTCTGCTGCGATATGCCGCGGTGCCGCGAGCTTTTTACCGCCGCCTACGGCGATACGGACACTGAGTCCGGCGCAGAGTAGGGGACATCGGCGTCCACACCCCTGACCGGGCACTGCCCGGAGCCTGCGGGGACACTGTCCACCACTGACCAGGCGCTGCCGGACCCACTGGGGCACTGTCCACCCCTGGCCTGGTGCCGGCGGACCCACTGGGGGACTGTCCACACCGCGCCGGGTGCTGGCGGGCCCCGGGGGAGTAATGCCCCCGACTTCGGGGATGCCGCCCCACACTCCGGCAAGGAGGGGCTTTGGAATCCGGAAAGCGCTTTGCGGATGTTTTGACGGTTGTCCTCCGATATCGCAGATTAACATAACCCCTTCGGGACGCTTCCCCGAAGAAAGGATACAATCATGATAAAACGAATTCTCACAGGCGCCGTCGCGGCGGCTCTGCTTGCGGCGGCGACCATGTCCCCCGGCCTTGCGGACGAGGGGGCGACGCTTGTCGCGGATGCGGCATCCGGTGTTGCCGTCGTCGGTGATGAGGTGCGTGTTCCGTTCGGAACGAGTGCGGGCGAGCTGCTTTCGTGCTTCAAGAATCGTGACCGACTCACCCTGAAAAGCGCTTCCGGTGAGGATCTGACCCTCACCGACGGTGTTGCGACCGGCGCGGTGCTCGCCGCGCCCTCCGAGAGCGTGACGGTCGTCGTTCCCGGCGATGTCAACGGCGATGGCAGGATCAACGCCCGCGATGTGATAGGTGCGATGTATGCTGTCATCGGCGAGACGCGCGACGGACTTTGGCGCACAGCGGCGGATATCGACGCAGACGGTAAAGTCAGTCTCGCCGACGTCATCGGAATAATGAGGTATCTGACCGGCTGGAGTGTCGTCTTTGACAGCGCCCTGCGCCCGGCCGCCGCAAAGGATGATGACGAGCTCGAGATGTACTTCGCATCCTCCATGCTCCGCATCGCCCGCACCGACAGCAACGTGCACGGCACTGCGGACGGCGTCATCCGCATGGCAAAGAACGAGATCGAGGATGCGCAAATTGTGCTTGCCGCTCAGAATGCGAAGAAGGACCTCACTCTCGAGATCGGCGATATTGTGAACGAGGACGGCGACATCCTCGAAAGGGAGGTGCGCTACGGGTATTATTACGATATCAACATGTTCAACGACATCGACAGCAGAGATTTCTCGAACATAAGCGGCGGCTGGTGGGCTGATCCGTATCCGAAGCTGCGCACCTCGTTTGACATCGGCGCGAAGGAATCGCAGTCCTTTATCGTGAAGGTCAAGACCGACGCCGGGACGAAAGCGGGATGGTACAGCGCGGAAGTGACCGTCAAAAATTCCGACGGTGATGTGATCAAGCGTGCGATGCTTCGCGTGTATGTGTGGGATTTCGCCCTCGACGCGAAGCCCGCGTGCGACTCGCTCTACGAGCTCAAGTCCTTCAATATTGCGGGATTCTTCCAAAGCCGCAGTCCTGAGGCATATGACGGCAGTGAGTGGGGGTCAATATATCGGAATGAGTGGTACGAGTACGTTCTTGAGAACAAGATGTGTCCGCAGCATCTTCCGGCTGAGATCACATCGTCCGAAGCGGACGCGTACATGGACGATCCGCGCGTGACGGCGTTTGTCACTATCGACGGCCGTCAGGCGGCGAATTTCGATGATGAGCACATCGCGGAAACGAATAGAGAGCTGAGTGCGATATACACGAAGCTGTCGCAGAAGAAAGAGTGGCTCGACAAGGCGTACATCTATACAATTGACGAGCCCTGGGGCGCTCACGGCGTTGAAATGGTCAAGCGCCAGTGGGAGTGCACCAAGGCTGTGCTCGGGGACACCAAGTTCCAGACGATACTTCCGTTTGGTAACGAGTATGACAGGGATCTGAAAATGGATTTCCTTGAGCGCACATGGGATTACTGCAACGCGTTCTGTCCCAGCTCCGGTCAGTTTACCGAGTATGCGACCTCTGCGCAAAGGAAGGAGAATCCGAAGCGTTATCCTGCGTGGGGACAGTATCTGGATCCGACTCAGTATGAGAGATACGGCAATCTCGAGGTGCGCTACGAGATGCTGCGCGAGCGCAAAGACGCGATGTGGTGGTACATCTGCTGCGGACCGGAGTATCCGTATGCGAACTTCTTTGCCTATTATCAGGGCGCATGGGCGCGCGTCGTATTCTGGCAGCAGCACCACTATGATATTGACGGCTTCTTGTATTGGTCTATGGTAAACTGGTATACCAATGACAGCAAATCGATCAATCTGAGAGAGATCAACAGCGGTGACGGATTGCTTTTGTATCCCGGTACGTTCTGGGGCGAGGGATGTGTTCCGGTGCCGTCCATACGTATGGAGTTTGTGCGTGACGGCGTTGAGGACTTCCAATATCTGCGCCAGCTCGAGAGAAAGCTCGGACGGGACGATGTTGTGAAGAAGTATACCGATCTCGTCGCAAAGAATGTCGTGGAATTCGTGAAGGACTACAGGGATATCTCCTCGGTTCGCGACGAAATGGGATTTATGCTTGAGAGCCTGGGTGAATGAAATATGCGGGGGAGGTGACCTTCGGAGTTCGCTTGACGAGCTTAGGGGAAAAGCACCTCTCCTGCTTCCTTTCGCAAAAAACTCCCGCAATTTTATTCATCACTTTTCGCCCGTGCCGTTGACATATCGCGGCGGATGTGCTAAAATAAACTGTAATTGTCAGAATACCGATAAAACGGAGGAAACCGTGGCAAATATAGCAATACTCGGATTCGGAGTCGTGGGCGGAGGGATCGCCTGCGTCATCGATGAGAACAGGGATAAAATAAAACGAAGCGCCCGTGAGGATATTAACGTCAAATACATTCTCGATTTGCGGGAATTTCCGGATTCACCGTATGCAGACCGTGTGATCCAC
>CAYVUJ010000056.1:0-7569 GCA_964454825.1 uncultured Lachnospiraceae bacterium
CCCGGGTGTGCTGGCGCAAGCTCCGCAGGAGCTTGCGCGGGGGTCGCGGATTGGAGTGGAGCGACCCGGGTGTGCTGGTGCAAGCTCCGCAGGAGCTTGCGCGGGGGTCGCGGATTGGAGTGGAGCGGTGCCGGGCGTTCGGCGTGCCGCGACGGCTGTTTGTTTGGTGCAGACCCGGACAAAGGGTTTGTGCAGACATCATACCGTGTTTGATATCAATGCCGCAGACCGTGCGTCCGCACGGGACAGCGAAGCTGTAGATCATTGCGATGCAATGATTTTCGCGAGGCCGTCAATGGACGCGCCTGCACGAAGCGCGGGGAGACGAAAGCCTCCCAAAGCTTGTAAAGCAAGATTTTCTGCGCTTATTATACCATCTCCCGCACCCGGTGTCAACGCCCGATGGTGCTGCAAAAGAAAAAATTCCTATTGACAAGACGGCACTTTTCGTATAAAATAATAGTATAGCAAGAGACCATGGAAAGGCGGTATAAAACATGGCAGAAGAAGAATACTTTGAGTCCGATATCTACACACTCACTGATGAGGACGGCGTTGAGGCGCAGTATGAGGAGATCGGCGTTGCCGAGGTGGATGACAAGGTGTACCACGCGCTCGTTCCGCTCGGCGACGACGGAAATGCAAGCGGCGATGAGTATATCATCCTGCGTGAGGTGGAGAACGAGGACGGCGAGACATTCCTCGAGAGCATCGAGGACGATGAGGAGTTCGACCGCGTTGCCGATCTGTTCGACGACGAGTTCTCTGAGATCGATTACGACGAAGGTGCGCCCGACGCGGAATAGTTCTACGCTTTTCGGGTATACTGTATAATGTAAGCAAATCGAATATCGGCAAGGCTGCCTGCTTTGCTCGTGATAAAACGGCTATATAAACCCACAAGAAGAAAATGGAGTCCGGAAAAACTTCGTGCGACGGGATGCAGACCTCCCCGAAACGCCCTCCTTTGCGACGGCGCTCCGGGACGTTGGGAGCGCAAAGTCGCCGAGAGGACACCGCCCTTGCGAAAGCAGGGTTTCTTATCTCCGTTTTACACGGCACGGCGGGGAGTCTTTGTTTTTGTCGTACCAGCGATTGCACTGTCCACGTAGGCGTGAAGGATGATCTCCCCGCGACCGCACCGTCGGACTGTTGCTTGTGCCCCCTTGCGCTAAATCCCACAAAAATGAACGAAATGTAGATAGACTATATATTGACAAACTTCGGGACTTAGTATATAATTAAGGCATCCGGGGTGTCCCGAATACGTTAACGGAGGAATACATATGAAATCAAAAAAGCTTTTGGCCATGCTTGTCGCACTTGCGATGTGCCTTCCTATGGTGCTCACCGCATGTGATAAGCTCAGTAAGAAAGACATTGAGGCAGATCCTATCGGCAGGATCACCCAGTCTGTCTGTGATACGACTGAAAGCATTACAAAGTCCCTTTCTCCGCTCGAGCCGCTTCGCGCAGCAGAGAAAAAGGGCAGCTTTGAGTTTGGCTTTGCGCCGGCCGATCTTGGTATGACGCTCGGCGTTAAAGGCGCATATGACGCTGAGGCGAAGAAGATGTCCGGTGACGTCTCCATCGGCAATGGGGAGTCTGATGTCACCGTGAAGCTGAATGTCGAGGATGACAAGGCCGCATTCGCTGTGCCCGGTTTATTTGAGGGCGCGTATGGTGTTGAGCTTTCCACCTTAATGGAGGATATGAAAGAAAGCCAGCTCCTCGAATTACTCGGAGTCGACAGCGAAGAAATCATGGGTCAGCTTCAGACCATGATCGACAGTGCGAAAAATCCTGCGGATGCCTCGGCTCTCTCGGGCGAATGCAAAAAGCTGGGCGATGACCTGAAGGCGCGCCTCAACAAGTGCGTGAGCGGCATCGAGAAGAAGGATGTGACCATCGGTGGTGCCGAGACCAAGGCGTTCGAGGTCGTCTTCAGGCTCGAAAAGGGCGTTGTTATGGATATTTTAACTATCCTCAAAAACGACATTAAGCCGATCATCGAGGCGTATATAAAGCTTGTCCCCGAGAGTGCCAACTACGGTTTCGCCGATACGGACGTTCTATTCTCGGAGATCGACGAAGCTTTTGACGGCCTTATTGAGGAGATAAGTAAGGAAGGCAACGATGCGACCGCTGAGGTCACCGCATATCTCAATTCCAAGACAGCGGATTTCATGTCGCTCAAGTATGTCCTTACTGCAGTCGACGGCGAAAATAAAGACTCCGTGCGAGTTGAGGGCGACGTAGAGCTCGGTGCTGAGTCCGCAAAGCCCGGCAAGCTCACCGGAACGCTGAAGACGACTCAAAAGACTACAGATGATGATAAGGATCTTCAAACCTGCGACGCTAAGTTTGTGCTTGAGTGTATCGAAGATGACAAGACATTTTCTGTGAAGCTCAGTGCCGACAGTACGTCGCGTGACACCTATTCTTCGGAGGCAGATGAAGGCTCTCTTGATGAGGAGATTCACAACACGGTAATCGAATTTAACAACGACAAGTCCGCCAAAACTTATGTTTTGAAGCTGGAGTCGAATGACGCCTATAACGCAGACAATGCGCTTGCAAACCGCGCCGAGAAAAATTCTTTCGAGATTTCCGGCAAGATGGAGTACGACGCGACGAATCTGACCCTCACCGTGGATAAGGTTGTATCTGAAGATAGTGTCGGCGAAGACTTCGAGACTCTGCGTGATCCCGAAAGGACGGAGATCGACGGCATCGGCCTCACCTTCAAGCTCAGCGCGGATGCGGGCGAGATCGCTATGCCGGAGTACAAGAATATATGGAAACTTACTCAGGGCGAGGTGCTCGATCTCATGCTCGAAGTTCAGCAGAATTTGGAGGAGTTCTCGGCCCTCATCGAGGACCTTGGCAAAAAGCTTGAATCTACGCCGCTGCTGGGGTTCGGTTTTGAGCCTGACACAGACATTGGCGAGACCTATTTCGATGTCTGCGATAATTTCAATGACAGCTTCGACTATAACTCTGACGGCAAGGTCGACGAGGCTGACTACGCTGAGTGGGAAGCGTCGTGCAAGCCCTATGGCTCGGTCTTTGACGAGACCTTCGACTACAACCAGGACGGCGAAGTTGGCACCGACGATGATCGCGCCGCATATGATATGACGGTTGAGATGTTCAAAAACATGCCGCTCGAGAACGATGATCCCTTCCCACCGCTCGGAGAGGGAGAGAAGAGCTTTTTCGACATCTGCGACAAATTTGACGAGAGCTTTGACTATAACTCCGACGGCAAGGTCGACGACGCTGACCATGCTATATGGGAGGAGCTGTGCAAGCCCTTCGGATCGACCTTTGATGAGAATTTCGACTATGACGAGGACGGAAAGTGCGGCACTGCCGATGACCGTGACGCTTACGATATGATGGTGGCGATGTACAAGAGCCTGCCCATAGACGGAGTTCAGTTTGAAATCAACAATGGTGATGACGAGGATGGTGACGATACCACCTCCGCCGCCGGAGAGAAGACCTATTTCGACATCTGCGACAGCTTTGATGAGAGCTTTGACTATAACTTCGATGGCAAGCTCGACGACGCTGACCGCGCCGAGTGGGAGGCGGAATACAAGCCCTACGGCTCGGTCTTTGACGAGACTTACGACTATGACGGCGACGGCGAGTGCGGTACCGACGATGATCGCGCCGGATACAAATTGATGCTCTCCATGAGCAAGGGAATCTCTGTAAACGATATGTTTGAGTGAGTTCGCTCGGATTGATCGAAGTTTAATTTTTTCCACAAAAAAGGCAGACCGCAAAACGCGGCCTGCCTTTTTTATCAAATATGTTGCCCTATGTCGTCCGACGGGTGACGTCGACCGGTGGGCGAATCGTTGCCAGGCGGGGGATCATAGCCCGGCGGAGACATCGCTTGACTAGGGGATCATAGACAGTGTGCGAGGTCAGGCGAAGCGCACATAGAGCCCTTCCTTTGCCATGCGTGTTTCGGAGGGTACTGTTGGCAGCGCCTCGCCCTTCATTTCGCTCTCAGGCTGGCGGGACTGCGGCGTGAATGCGCCGAGGCGATCGAAGCGGTCGGCGCTGTCGAGCTCTACCGAGAATACCTCCCCGTTTCGGACGGTTACGTACAGCCGCTCGTCATCCGTGGAAAGTGCGGCACAGCCGTCGTCCAGCACGATCGTTCCGGAATATTCCGCAAGCTCCGGCAGATATTCCCACAGCCGGCCTTTTGAGGTCGAGATGTAGTACCTGTTCCTTGATGCGAGGTACATCACGCCGTGAACTTCCTCAAAACCGACGGGCATCTCGTGATCCTGCGGATGTGCGATGCGTCCGCGTGTCTTTTCTCCGCCCGAAAGATCGATCACGGCATCTTCGGTGAGACCTTTTTCGGGCGCATCGTGGTCGAAGGTGGAGATGATCAGACGACCGTCGTCGGCCAGCTCCGCAAAGCGTGTGTGGTGCATCTTATCCCTGGAACACGGCGCGAGCACCCCGCAGGAGACATGGATGACGCCGTCTCGCTCGGTGATCGCGCTGTCGTAGTCGTGACCCATATGGTAGTGTGCGCTGAACCACACCTTGATCTGCGGGAATTCGCGCTGCAGAGTGCGCCAACGGAGCGCGTCGGCTGTCTGGTCAAGGTATGTGTCCGTGGCGGCGCTGTGCAGCGGCGGCGCACAACGCAGAGCATTCCCCGCCGCAGGAGCGTGACTGAAAATGAGCGTCGGCATCCCCGGATGGGCACGAAGCTGCTCCTTTACCCAGAGGAATTGGCGATCGCTCACCATAACGCCGTTGACTGTGCGCATCTCATCGGCATTTTGCGGCTCGACGGAGATGAACAGAAGTAGCGTGCCGCAGACCTCGAGCGCGCTCCACGGCTCACAGCCAAAGACTTCGCGGTATGCGGCAATGGAATCGTACTCGTGTGCGTGCCCCGGCTGAAACTCCACATCGTGATTACCGAGGATCGCGGTATACGGACAGCCGAGCAACTCCATGAGCTTTTTGGTGTCCTCAAGCCCGCAGCGCGTGTGGATGCAAGGTCCGGCGGCGTCTCCCATCGAGACGGCAAAGTCCGGGGCGAGGGCGGCGACTTGCGTCATCTGTTTTGCGATCTCGTCGTACACACCACAGCCGAACTGCAGATCTCCGATTATTGCTATTTTCATATTTCCTCCGATCCCACCCGTGCACATTACTGCTCGATCACAGTATTATCGCGGGTGAGGTTTTTCATCCAGTTGTATTTTTGTATCTTCACGAAAGCAACAAAGCATTTCAGAATCTGGTCTGCTTTCAGGCAGGCGAAAACGATCCACGGCGCCCCTCCGAGCGATGCGGCTATGATGGCCGAGGGGATCACGATGCCGAACACATGGACGGTATCGTTCTTAAACACGAAGGACACATCGCCGCCGGACTTGACGATTCCGAACAGCGATCCCGCCTGATAGCAGGAGCCGATGCAGGTGACGCGAAGCACGTTGATAAACTGCCGCGCGTAGTCCGCCGATTCGGGGGAGATGTCGTACAGCGATATAAACGGATCGCGGATTCCCCAAAAAACAAAGCTGGTCACGATCCCGAGAGAGAGCAGAAGAAGCTGCACGGTCCGTGCATATTCCCGGATGCGCGAAAGGTTGCCGCTTCCGACGGTCTTTCCGATTATGATGCCGACCGCGCCGGATACGCCGTTCATTGCCACGTACATCAGGTTGTTTGCGGTGTTGGCGAGGCTTGTTCCGGTGATCACCGCCTCGCTGAAATGGCCGAGGATGATGCTGTTTGCCGTGAGATTAGTTCCCCAGACGAGCTGACCGAGCACAAGCGGGGTTCCGTAGCGTATCATGTCGCGAAGCAGAGCGCGGTCGACAGTTTTGAGATGATGCGGACGGAAGAGAAGCTTTTTGTCAACAAACAGAACGTAGCAGACGATGATCGCGCTCTCCGCGATGCGGGCGATCAGTGTGGCGATCGCGGCGCCGCGCACGCCGAGCGCGGGCAGGCCCAGCTTGCCGAAGATCAGCACATAGTTCAGCGCAACGTCGATCACAAGGGAGGAGAGTGAGACGAGCATTCCGATCTGCGTGGATTCCACAGATCGCATTGCGGCTATCAGCGATTGCGTCAGACAGAAGAAAACAAACGAGAAGCAAAGGATCGACAGATATTCGGCTCCGCTTTCGATGACCCGGGTGTCCGGGGTAAAGAGCCGGAGCACAAAGCGGGGCGCCGCCGCGCAGACGAGATTCAGCACAGCTCCAAGCCCAAGGCTGAAGCGCAGAGCGATCGAAATGATGCGCCGGATCGCGCCCGTATCTCCCTTTCCCCAGTATTGCGAGGATATGAGAAGGACCGTCGCCTCGATGCCCGCGGAGAGCACCTGGATCACGACCTGTATCTGATTCCCGAGATATACTCCGGATACGGCCGAATCACCGAGCGAGCCGATCATAAGGTTGTCCGCCAGCCCCACCGAGTAGGTGATCAGATTCTGCAGTATCATAGGGATCGCAAGTGCAATAAGCGAACGGTAAAATTGCTTGTCTTTTGTGAAGATCATTTCAAGCCTCACGGATTTTACAAATATATATATGCTGTCAAGTTACAAATACTGTCAAATTTCGAGATATGCGCGTATTTGCGGCTCGATCCAATACCGGAATTCGGTCCCGCCAAGACGCCGGTCGTGCGGTTTTATCAGAAGATAGGCGCGCGCGCCGTCAACAGCGCCCTCCCAGATGTCCGCATAGCAGAAGTCGTACTCGCCGCCTCGAAGCGATGCGAGATATTCGACGGCATCCGCCTCGATGAGCCTTATCTTGGCCGCGTTCGCAAACTGCGGGAGAATGTGTTTGCGAAATACCGAGATTATCCGCGGATTGATGTCGACAACCGTCACGCTGTCGACGTCGGCAAGCTCGCTCACACGGTAGGCGTAGTACCCGAGTCCGAGTCCGAGCACGAGCACGTTCCCGTGAGCGGCAGGGATGTCCGAGATCATGGAGTTTATCTCCGACGGACAAACGCTGATCCACGGAACGCCGTCCTCGTAGATCGCGCCAAAGCTCACATCACGACTGAAAAATCCGAGCTTCGGTACAACGAGCGGGGCAGAGAAGTCCGGCATGTCGTATTGGAATATCTCCCCCCGCGCGTATGAGGACGTGGTCAGAAGGATGTCGCCGTCCCGTACGGTGGGAATACGGATGTTTTGGAGATACGGGTCCGCTTCAAAGGAGTCGGCGTCGAGCATGCGTGCCTCGGCAAAGAACCGGAGAAGATAGTGCCCGTCATCGAGTGCTGGCGTATCACACATGGCGCAGAATTCACGCATCACGTAGTATTCCTCGAAGGAGTCGCGGATCAGTCCGAGCCCGCGAAGCTCATCCAGATCGTCCCTGCATTCATCCAGAGCGCGTCTCACATCGCCGTCCGTATATTCGACGCGCGGATTGCACGACGCGATAAAGGCTCCGATCTTTGCACTTGTCCCGAGTGAGGCTTCTCTGTCCATCTCATGCTCCATTTGCGGTAATATTTGCAGAAGTAATGATACCATAC
>CAYVUJ010000057.1:0-7533 GCA_964454825.1 uncultured Lachnospiraceae bacterium
CATCGCATTTTCCTCTATTATAATAGTATAGATGAACACATTATACAACATCCGCCGCGCAATTGCAAGCTTTTTCCGCATACTGCCGAAAAAGCTTGCAACAGGAGTCTGCCATCCTTTCCGGGATCACATTCAACTGCGCGCCGGATTTTAGTCAGATGACAAAATCCCCCGGACTTTGTGTCCGGGGGATTTCACGTCGTGCAGGCGCTCGCGTCAGTCAATATAGTCGGCGATCGAGTGCATGACCGCACCCATGGTGTCCATCGCGTCCGCCGCCTTGCGCTTCAGACTCTTCTTCGGCTTCTTCGACGTCATCGCGACGGTAGCGCCCGCCGCCGCGCCGACGACCATCCCTACTGCGGTGAATTTTGCCGCGCTCATTAAGCTGTTTTTCATTGCCATTTTGTTATACCTCCGAATTTGACTTCGGTACATATTGTGCCACATTCGCACGCTTTTATTCGTGCAATTTTTGCCACTGAAAATACGCCCCCAATGTTCTGCAAATGTCAAAAATGACACTTATATGTTGCGGCGGCGCAAGCCCACTTCGATATTCCACAATTGCAAAAAACAGCCGTTTCCGCGTCACAGCGACGTCACAGCGGCGCTATTCCGCCCTTCGATACGCACCATCCCTCGCCGGGACGCGGCAGCTCGAAGCGAAGATGCGGCGCGGCGGCGCGGATTATCTCGCCGACTGCCGCCTCGGGCACAAAATTCCCCGGATATAGATCATAATGCATCGGAATGAGCAGCCGCGCGCCGCCGTGTGCCGCCAGGTTTGCCGCATCATACGCGTCCATGTTCCCCACAATGTCCTCCGCACGGCGGTAGAAGCCGTTGCCGTTCACCGGGAGGAGCATCACATCCGCACCGCGCACGCGTTCCTCCAGGCCGTCATACACGAGTGAATCCCCGGAGTGATACACCCGCATATCGCCGAGCCCGAAAACAAATCCGCATTCCATCGCATCGCCGTTTTTATCGAGATGGATCTGCTCGTGCGCGGCGGGAATGACCATCACAGACATCGCGCCGAGAGCTCGTTTCTCGCCATCGGCGAGCGCCACAACGCGCGCCGCGCCGTACGCCCGCACATTTTCGGCAATTGCCTTGCCGCACACGAGCTTGATTTCAGTGCTCGCCTCAAACAGCGGCGCGATCGTCTCCGGGTCCGCATGATCGAGGTGATCGTGGCTCACGAGCACGTAGTCGGCGAAGGACAGCTCCTCCGGTGAAAACGGCGGCGCGTAAAGCCGGCTCCAGCGCTCGTTTCCGATCGCCTTGTCCACAGAATACGAGAGATACGGGTCGACAAGCGCATTCGTACCACGATATGAGATAAGAAATCCCGCGCCGCCGAGATACACAATCCCCACCTCATCCGGTGAGAGCGCGGCAAGGCGCTCCTTCAGTTCGTTTATGTCCATATTTTCAAGCCTCCGCCATATGCAAAATTCCATTTCTGTCTGTTGATTTCATTTCGTCATCATTTTATCACGCCGCCGCGGTAAAGTCAACGGAATCACAAAATGTCGCCGAAAATAAAAAAATCGGGAAAAGAGTAAAAAAATTTACGATTTCTCTTGATATTTCGGGGTGGATATAGTACAATTAAGCTGTATTTCTTAAATTACCGGGCGATCCCGGGTCCGAGGTGAATTTTATGCGTCTTCTTGAGGACCGTATCAGACGTGACGGCAAGATCGGCGAGGGTGATGTGCTCAAGGTCGACTCCTTTTTGAATCATCAGATCGACGTCTGCTTCCTTTCCGAGCTCGGCCGCGAGTTCCACAGGCTTTTTGGCGACTGCGGCGTGACCAAGATCCTGACGATCGAAGCGTCCGGCATCGGCATTGCGTGTCTCACGGCGATGTATTTTACCTGTCCCGTCGTCTTTGCAAAGAAGACAAAGACAAACAACATCTATTCTGACGTCTACACCTCCAAGGTCGAATCCTATACTCACAAAAAATCGTATGACATCGTGGTGTCAAAGGAGTTCTTATGCGCCGATGACCGTGTGTTGATCATCGACGATTTTCTTGCCAAGGGCAGTGCGATCATGGCGTTAGCCGATCTCATCGACGGCGCGGGCGCCAAGACTGTCGGTGCCGGTATCGTGATCGAAAAGGCGTATCAGGGCGGCGCAGAGCTTGTACGCAACCGCGGCATACGTCTCGAATCGCTCGCGCGCGTCAAGACAATGAGCGTCGAGGGCGGCGTGGAGTTCGTTTCGGACTGAGCCCCTCTCAGAGAGTACACGCAAGTGTAACGCGCCACTGGCGGCGCCTCTATGTGTATATGCGTCCCAAGCGGCGCTTATATAAAACTTTTTTAACGGAGGACATTTAAGGATGTCAAAGAAAATTATCGCGCTCCTTCTGTCTGCCCTCATGGTGATCGGTATGTTCGCCCTCACCGCGTGCGGCGACACGAAGACTGACGGCAAGGATGGCACCGACAAGGCCACCGACAAGACCGGCGACGAGGTCAAGATTCCCGAAGATTTCAAGGTCGGCTTTATCTTCCTGCACGATGAGAACTCCACCTACGACAAGAACTTCATGGACGCCGCAAAGGCCGCTCAGGCTAAGCTCGGCCTTGCCGACAGCCAGGTGATCTTCAAGGTCGGTATCCCTGAGGGTAACGACTGCTACGAGGCTGCTGCATCTCTCGTCGACGAGGGCTGCGATCTCGTGTTTGCGGACAGCTTCGGTCATGAGTCTTTCATGATCCAGGCCGCAAAGGAGTTCAAAGACGTTCAGTTCTGCCATGCAACCGGTACTTCCGCTCACGTTGAGAAGCTTGACAACTTCCACAACGCGTTTGCTTCCATCTACGAGGGCCGTTACTGCGCCGGTATCGCCGCAGGTATGAAGCTCAACGAGATGATCGAGAAGGGCACCATCACCGCAGAGCAGGCAAAGATCGGCTACGTCGGTGCTTACCCTTATGCAGAGGTCATGTCCGGCTACACCTCCTTCTTCCTCGGCGCACGCTCTGTCTGCCCGACCGCGACCATGGAGGTCAAGTACACCCTCGAGTGGTTTGACATCGCTCTCGAGCGCGAGGCAGCACTGAGCCTCATCGATTCCGGCTGCGTTCTGATCTCCCAGCATGCAGACTCCGAGGGCGCTCCCAAGGCGTGCGAGGAGAGAGGCGTTCCGAACGTTGCATACAACGTGAGCACCATCGACATGGGTCCCAACACCGCGATCATATCCTCCAAGATCGACTGGGAGCCTTACTTTGAGCTCATCATCGAAAAGACTGCTGCCGGCAAGGGAAGCGAGATCCCCTACGACTGGTGCGGCGGTTTCAAGGAAGGCTCCGTTATCCTCACCGAGCTGAATACCAATGTTGCCGCTGAGGGCACCAAGGAAGCTATCGACAAGGCGATCGAGTCCTTCAAAAATGGCGAGCTCAAGGTATTTGCCACCAGCACGTGGACTCTGGGCGGCGAGACTCTCACCGAGTACCTTGCAGACGTTGACGGCGACTTTGTCGGCGAGACCAACGTAATCCACGACGGCTACTTCGATGAGTCTGCCGCAGATCAGCGCAGTGCTCCTTACTTCGATATCCTTATCGACGGTATCACCGAGAAATAATCACAACGCCCTTTGAGGGGGAGGCTTCTCCCCCTCAAAGGAGCGTTTGCCTTTACAGACCGGTCCAAAGAAAACGAACGTGTGTCGACAAAGGGCGCGCCTTGGCCAGAGTCAGACGGGCTGCGGGCGCGAGGGCTTTTGGCCGCAGTCCGATGATAGCGTCGGATTTTTTGTTTTTGTCGGTTCACGTTTATTTTTTTTGGACGATACGATCAGCATACAAGGTGCCGCGCCCGGAAGCGGACTTTCGCGCCGGCGCCGTTGCGGTCCGGGTATTTCCAAAAATGTTTCGCATTTGCGGGAAAGGAAAGCTATGAACCAAATCGCCATCGAACTGAAGAACATCACCAAGCGCTTTGGCGGCGTGGTGGCAAACCGCGCTGTGGATCTGACCGTGCGCCGCGGGGAGATCCTTTCGCTTCTCGGAGAAAACGGGAGCGGAAAAACCACTCTGATGAATATGATCTCGGGGATATATTATCCCGACGAGGGGCAGATATTCATCGGCGGCGAAGAGGTCGTGATCCGCTCCCCGAAGGATTCGTATAAATACAACATCGGCATGATCCATCAGCATTTCAAGCTGATCAATATTTTCTCCGCCGCCGAGAACGTGATCCTCGGCCTGAAGGACGGGAGCCACGATATCGCCGAGGCGGAGAAAAAGGTGGCCGAGATCGCCGAGCGCTACGGCTTTGTGCTCGACCCGAAGAAGAAGATATACGAGATGTCCGTCTCCGAAAAGCAGACGGTGGAGATCATCAAGGTACTCGACCGCGACGCGGATATCCTGATTCTGGACGAGCCTACCGCCGTGCTCACCCCGCAGGAGACCGATTGCCTCTTCGATGTGCTTCCCCGCATGCGCGACGACGGCAAGGCGATCGTCATTATCACGCACAAGCTCCACGAGGTACTGTCACTGTCCGATAAGGTCGCGGTGCTCAGAAAGGGCGAGTATATCGGGACGGTCAACACCGCCGAGACGAACGAGAACGAGCTCACCGAGATGATGGTCGGCAAAAAGGTCGAGCTCAACATAAGGCGCGAGGAGCCGAAAAACAGCGAAGTCCGCCTCGAGGTGAAAAATATCAACTGCTTCCGCCGGGACGGCGTGCAGGTGCTCAAGAACGTCAGCTTCGAGGCCCGCTCGGGCGAGATCCTCGGTATCGCGGGCATCTCCGGCTCCGGACAGCGCGAGCTTCTCGAGGCCATTGCCGGACTGCAGCATCTTTCAGACGGGTCGGTACTGTATCATGATCCCAAAACGGGGGGCACACAGGAGCTGAGAGAAAAGACCCCGCTTCAGATAAAAAATCTCGGCGTGCGTCTTTCATTTGTTCCCGAGGACCGTCTCGGGATGGGACTTGTCGGGAATATGGACATCATCGACAACATGATGCTTCGCAGCTACCGCAAGGGAAAGAGCGCGTTCCTTCGCCGCAGTGAGCCCAAGCAGCTCGCCGAGCAGATAATAGAACAGCTCGGGGTCGTCACTCCCGGCGCAACGACCCCGGTCCGCCGGCTTTCCGGCGGCAATGTGCAGAAGGTGCTCGTCGGCAGAGAAATATCCACATCGCCGACGGTGCTCATGGTGGCATATCCGGTTCGCGGGCTTGACATCAACTCCTCATATACGATATATGACCTTCTGAGTCAGCAGAAGGAGCGCGGAAGCGCCGTCATCTATGTCGGCGAGGACCTCGACGTACTGGTGGAGTTTTGCGACCGCATCATTGTCATCGGCGGCGGAGAAATAACCGGCGAGGTGGACGCAAGGAAAACTACGAAGGAAGAGATCGGCCTTCTTATGATGAAAAGCGGGGGTGCAAAGCAGTGAGTAACGGAAAAACCAAAACGGTCCGCGCGTCCCATGAGCCGCGCATCCATGTGACGAAGCGAAGCGACGTCGTGTGGTGGAAGGGCATACTTGTCAGACTTGCGGCAATTTTCATCGCGCTCGCCGTGTCGTCGGTGTTCATCGTGCTTCTGACCGGCGTCAACCCTGTCCGGATATTCAAGGCGATGATCGAGGGCAATTTCGGGACACAGCGTAAAATATGGAAGTTTCTGCAGAACACCGCGATGCTTCTCGGCATATCCCTCGCGGTGACTCCCGCCTTCAAGATGCGCTTCTGGAACACGGGCGCCGAGGGACAGGTTCTTGTGGGATGTCTCGCGAGTGTGGCCTGCATGTTCTATATCAAGGATGCGCTGCCGTCGTGGGCGCTTATTCTGATCATGCTCGCCGCGTCCATCATCGCCGGCATGCTTTGGGCGGGGATCCCCGGATTTTTCAAAGCGAAGTGGAATACGAATGAAACGCTTTTTACACTGATGATGAATTACGTGGCGATCCAGCTCGTCAACTTCTTCATACTGAAATGGGTGCCGTCCGGCTCGATGAGCCTCCCTCCTCTCAACTCCGCATCGCAGAACGGGTGGATACCGAAGCTCTTCGGTCAGGCGTACCTGATAAATATAATAATAATTCTCGCGCTGACTGTGTTTGTCTATGTGTACCTCAAGTATTCAAAGCAGGGCTACGAGATAACCGTCGTCGGCGAGAGCGAAAACACGGCGGCTTACGTCGGAATAAACGTGAAGAAGGTCATTCTCCGTACAGTGCTTCTTTCGGGCGCTCTCTGCGGAATCGTTGGGTGGCTTCTTGTCGCCGGCAAGGACCACATGCTCAACTCCTCCAGCGTCGGCGGCAACGGCTTTACTGCGATCATGGTGTCATGGCTCGCAAAGTTCAATCCGGTCTTCATGATACTTGTCTCCGCGCTCGTGTGCTTTCTTCAGGGCGGAGCGGGCGCGCTTGCCTCAGACCCGCTGCTGAAGCTCGACACGAGCCTCGGCGATATTATAACCGGCATTGTTATCCTGTTTATCATCGGCAGTGAGTTCTTCCTTCGGTACAAGGTCAACCTCCGCCGTCATCACGAGGAGGGCTGAGAGATGCTTGCTTCTGTTTTCTCGTATCTCACCGCGGCAATTATCCAGGGAGTTCCGCTTCTGTTCGGCGCTGTCGGCGAGATCATCACCGAAAAGAGCGGAAATCTGAACCTCGGTATTCCCGGGATCATGTACATGGGCGGAATTTCCGGAGTCATCGGAGCGTATTTCTATGAAAACACCCAGAACCCGAACGCGCTCCTTCTTGTTCTGGTCCCGTTTCTCTGCTGTATAGCGGGCGCGGCGTTTCTTGCGCTGATATACTCGTTCCTCACGGTTACGCTCAAGGTCAACCAAAACGTCACGGGTCTTGCGATAACGACGCTCGGCACCGGTATCGGCAACTTCTTCGGAAGCTCCATTGTGGGGCTTTCCGGCGGCAGCGGATCTGTGGCGCTTCCAAAGACTGCGGCTGTGTACAAGACGACTTTTCCGTTCATGTCCGGCGCAGCGGATCTGGCGTATACGGGATTTCTCCTGTATCTGGCGATCATTGTTGCGTTTGTCGCCGCGTGGGTCCTGAACCGTACGCGTGTAGGACTTAACCTCCGGGCGGTCGGGGAGAATCCCGCGACTGCGGACGCGGCGGGCATCAATGTGACCGGATACAAGTATGCTGCGACGGTCATCGGCGGCGCTGTTGCGGGGCTCGGCGGTCTGTATTTTGTTATGGACTACACAAACGGCGGCTGGACAAACAACGGTTTCGGCGATCGCGGCTGGCTTGCTATCGCAATCGTAATTTTCGCACTCTGGAAGCCCCGCTTTTCTATTGTGGCTTCGGTGATCTTCGGCGGGCTTTATATTGCCTGCGTCAAGATCATTATGAACAATGCAGCGCGTATAAGTGGGAGAAAATTGTTCAAGTTCATTATCAATATATTTTAAAAGTTGTTCAGATTTAACAAAATTATATGTTGTCGCCGCCTTTTTGGCCAGATAACGCAGGTTTTGC
>CAYVUJ010000058.1:0-7491 GCA_964454825.1 uncultured Lachnospiraceae bacterium
GGAAAGCTTTGCCGTGAACGGTCCACTGGGTATAATTTCCGCTGTACTTGAGACGGATGCCGCCCTTAGTGCCGAGGAAGTCAATGTAATCATCACCCTCCTCGATGTTCTGTGCCCATGCGCCCTCGAGGGTGATGATGGGGCCGTCGGTGCGGACAAATGCGGTGAAGGAATCGTCAACGTCGAACGTGCCGTTCATATCGCTCGTCTCAGAAGACCACATGCCGCGGTGAGCGTAGTTGGGGATGTCACAGCCGATCTTTGAGAAGGTCTTTGCAGTGACAGAGAGCGGCTTGGGATCGCCGAGCATATACATGACCTGGTCGATGCGGTGTACACCCCAGTCGATGAGCACGCCGCCGCCGGAGATAGCCTTAGTGGTGAACGCACCGCCGATGCCGGGGATGCTGCGGTGAGCACGGAAGTTGATGAAGATGTGATAGACCTCGCCGAGCTCGCCTGCCGCGATGCAGCGCTTGATCTCCTCGACCTGAGTCTGGAAACGGCAGCATACGCCGATATTGAGGATCTTACCGGTCTCGGCCTGAGCCTGCTGCATAGCCTCCGCCTCAGAGTAGATGCGGGCAGCGGGCTTTTCGCAGAGGACGTGCTTGCCTGCGCGAAGAGCGTCGATTGCGATGATGGAGTGCATCTTGTTCGGGGTACAGATATCGACGGCGTCGATCTCGGGATCGTTGATCACGGTCTGATAATCCTCGACAGCGGTGCCGCCGCCGTATGTTTCAACGGCTTTGTCTGCGCGCTCTTTGATTATGTCGCAGAAATACTTGACCTCTGCCTCATCGGTGATCTTCATGTAGTTCGGGATGTGTGCTGCGTTTGCGATCGAGCCGCAGCCGATCACACCGATCTTAAGTTTTGCCATTTTGGATAAACTCCTTGTTTGTTTTATTATGCCCGGAGGGCTCACGCTCTCCGGAGGTCTTATAATATGGTGGTTTGCGTATGCTGCAATGTCGATATCGCAGTGTTTGCGCTCGGACTTACGTCCGGTGTACTTCCGACTTTTGTACTTCCGACTTCGTCGGAAGTACGGGAAGTTCGGGGAGTATGCGATGTTGGGACTTCGTCCCAAACCCTACAAGGGACTTCGCC
Source organism: uncultured Lachnospiraceae bacterium (assembly GCA_964454825.1). Classification (GTDB taxonomy): domain Bacteria; phylum Bacillota; class Clostridia; order Oscillospirales; family CAG-272; genus UMGS1312. The sequence goes on from CAYVUJ010000058.1 coordinate 1,117, forward strand.
CCTTGACCCCACCAGAGGGACAAATCCCTCTGGACTCCCATCAATGGGTTTGTACGAAACTGAGGTTCAGCGCACTTTCCCATTCCGCTCCCTTAGTCGGGATTCCAAAGGGGCATTGCCCCTTTGGCGGGTCCATACATCGCTTGCGATGTTCAGCAGAGCCCAGACAGGGGTACGGGGGCGGTAGCCCCCGCATTGCTGGGTATGGGGCGGCAGCCCCATCTTAATAGTCATCTCTCGATCTTATATCTCGAGACGTACACGATGCGGCGCTCGCCGGGCTTGATATCCTCGCTCACCTTGTCCTCGGTGGTATCATACACCACGACAAGGGTGTTCGGCTCCGTCTCGAAGATGCTGTTATAGCCGGACGGCCCGCGATCCCACTGACCGTCGTTCGGTGTAACGACAAACGGCTCGGACCATGTCATGCCGTCATCCTCCGAGGTCAGGAGGAAGATATCCCACTTGCCCGAAGCGCACACAACTACGCCGTTCTGAAGTCTCAGAAGCCTCGGCAACACTCCGTAGCCGTTGATCTGCTCCGGCGCGCTCCACGTCTTTCCGTAATCCTCGGAGACGGAGCGCATCATGGGGGTATACACCTCGTGCCCCTGCGTACGCATGACGCACAGCAGACGGCCGCCGCCGAGATACAGAAGGTCCGGCTCGCAGTACCCCTCCGCATCTGCGACCGGGTATGTCATGCAGTCCGCCACGGTCGAGAGATACTCGAAGGTACGGCAGTTGTCATGCGAGACGATCAGCCATGTGCGGTACTGGTAGAAGTCGTAATTGGTGAAATACTCGAGTTTCGAGCGGTCCTCTTTGAACTGCCCGTACATGGCAACGATCACATCGCCCTCTTCCGTCTGAACAACGCCGGAGCCCAGGCACCCGGTGAAGTAATCATCCTTGCCGCCGGAATCGCCGTAGCCTACAGCGAGGCCGGGAATATCCACGACCGCATAGCTGTTCTGGACGTTGCCCTCAATGAGTGCGTCGTAGTCCGCCGCCCTCTCGACACGGAGAACAAACGGTATCTTCTCCTGTATCTCAGGATCGATGTCCTTCTCCACCACGCTGTGGAAACCGAAAGCGACATAGCTTCCGTCGGCGAGGCGGGTGAAATCCCCGCGGTGCTTGCCGTCGGTCATAACCTCCCAGCACTCGCCGCCGTCTGTTGTACGCAGCGTACCGTGGGAGAAATTCGCCATGAGGTTTTTCGCGTCACCCTTCATAGTGCCGCAGGGATAGTTGCCGATCCCGATACGTTTGGTATCAATATGTGTGATATTCATTATTATATCAGACCGGTCTCAGCCGACCAGAGCGTCCGCAGGAGCGTCCTCCGGAGCGTAGCCGGAGTATCCGAGTCCCTCGATCGCGGCGATCGCGGCCATGTCCTCGGCGCTGATCTCGAAGTCAAAGACCTCGGCATTCTGTGCGATGCGCTCGGGATGCACGGACTTGGGAAGCGGGAGCACATCGTTTGCAAGCGCGAAGTTCACGCAGAGCTGAGCGACGGACTTGCCGTACTTTGCGGCGATCGCGGCAAGACGCTCGTCACTGAGCACCGCGCCGCATCCGAGCGGAGACCATGCCTCAACGAGCATGCCGTGCTCCTTCGCGTAGTTGACATTGTCTATCTGGGTAAAACCGGGGTGGAACTCGATCTGGTTGACCATGGGAGCGACACTGCTCATCTCGGTCAGCGCCTCCAGATGCTTTGCCTGGAAGTTCGAAACGCCGATCGCGCGGATCTTGCCCGCTTTGTACGCCTTCTCGAAGGCGCGCCATGTGGCTGCGTTGATCTCCTTCCACTCCGGGCTGACCTTTGCCACGCAGGGCCAGTGGATCAGGTAGAGGTCGAGGTAATCCACGCCGAGATTCTTCAGAGACGCGTCGATCGCGGCGACGGACTTCTCATATCCGCGGTCGGTGATCCAGTGCTTTGTGGTGAGGAAGATATCCTCGCGCTTCACGCCGGAGGCACGGATACCCTCGCCCACGGACTCCTCATTGCCGTATGCAAAAGCGGTGTCGATGTGGCGGTAGCCGAGCTCGAGAGCGGCCTTCACGCTGTCACGCGCCACATTTCCGTCGGGAGTCTGCCATGTGCCGTAGCCAAGAGCGGGAACCTCGACTCCGTTTGAGAGCACAAAGGTATCTGTAAGTGATTTTTTCATTGTATTATATCCTTTCTTGAAAGAAATGAGATCAATTTTTAGGGTCGATGTATTTCCAGTACCTCACGATGTAATCGACGCCGGACCAGAGAGTCATCACCGTCATCAATCCTATGGTGATGTATGAGAGAATATGCCACTCGCCAAAGGGCTTGAAGCCTCCGAGAAGCGCCGGCTCAAGAAGTATCGCCGATATGCAGACCATCTGTGTGGTCGTTTTGATCTTGCCGAGCATGCTCGCCGCAATGACAAGCCCGTCATTTCCGGCGATAACAAGCCTCAGCGAGGTGACCGCAAGCTCGCGGAACACCACGATCGCCGCCGCCCAGATAAAGACCGGACGAAGGTCACAAAAGCCCGCCGCAGAGCCGTCATACCGGTAAAGTATGCCGAGAAGAGCCGCAAAGACGATGAACTTGTCTGCAAGCGGATCCATAAACTTCCCGAAATCGGTGATAAGATTATACTTGCGCGCGATCTTGCCGTCAATAAGATCGGTCAGCGACGCCACAATGAAAACTCCCGCGGCGATGACCTGCGTGACCCACGAGGGGACCGAAAACGGTGCAACGAGCACAACGAGGAGCACCGGGACAAGAAGTATTCTGAAAATCGTCAGCTTGTTCGGTAAATTCATAGACTATCTCCTTTTGCCGCCGATCGCGGCGAAAACATGTTTTAGGCATCAAAACCGAGTTCACGGTCTCACCCGACGGCCGACGGCCTGATCGAACCGACAGACCCCGGCGGTATTGCCTTTTCGAGGGCGCTTACAGCAGATCGACCATCTCACCGAAGAGATCGTGATCGATCGCCCGTGTTATCTCAACCCGCACAAGGTCTCCCTCTTCGGGCTTATCGGTGCCCGACGGCACGGTGAAGTATATCCTGCCGTCGACCTCGGGAGCCTCCGCCGCGCTTCTTCCGTAGAAGCACTCGGCAACCACGTCAAAGCCCTCGCAGAGCACCTCGGGGCTCGTACCGACACGCGCCTCGGATGCGGCGGCGGCAATATCGAGCTGGGCGGCCATGATGATGTCCATTCTGTCCTGCGCGGTCTGCGGGTCGATCTGATCTGCAAAGCCGGCGGCAGGGGTCCCCTCCTCCGCCGAGTAGGTGAATGCGCCGAGCCGATCAAACCTTGTATCGCGCACGAACTTGCACAGCTCGGTGAAGTCATCCTCCGTCTCGCCGGGGAAGCCGACCATGACGGTTGTTCTGAGCGTTGCATCGGGGATGCGCGCGCGTATCCTTTGGACCACATCGCGCACGAGAGCGCCGCTTCCGCGCCGGTTCATGCGGTGGAGGACACTGTCCGCGATATGCTGGATCGGGATATCAAAATACCCGAGGATGTTCTCATTCTCACAGATCACATCGAGAAGCTCATCCGTAATGCGGTCCGGATAGAGGTAGAGCAGGCGGATCCAGTGAAAGTCCGTCTCCTTTGCCAGGCGCGAAAGGAGCTCCGGCAGAGCGAGGCGGCCGTAGATATCGAGACCGTAGGAGGTGGTATCCTGCGCGATGATGCACAGCTCGCGGATGCCCATATCGGAAAGCTCCTTCGCCTCCTCAACAAGCTCCTCCATCGGGCGGGAGCGCATTTTCCCGCGGATGCCGGGGATAGCGCAATATGTGCAGTGATTCGAACAGCCCTCGGCGATCTTGAGGTAGGCGTAGGCGTCGCCTGTGGTGACGATCCTTGAGCCGCCGAGCTCGACCTTCTCCTTATCGGAGAAGTCGGAGTAGCGTTGTCCTTCGAGGACGGAAGCGACGGCCTCGGCGATCTTGTGTATGGATCCGACACCGATGACGGCGTCGATCTCCGGCATTTCCTCGAAAAGCTGTTCCCGGTAGCGCTCGGCAAGGCATCCGGTAACCACGATGGCACGAAGGGAGCGATTCTCCTTGAGCCACGCGACGTCGAGGATATTGTCCACAGCCTCCTGAGCGGCGCTCTCGATGAAGGCGCAGGTGTTGATGATGACCACATCCGCCTCGCTGTCATCGGAGACGACGGTGTAGCCCTGCTCCACGAGGTGGTAGAGCATGACCTCGGTATCCATGAGGTTTTTCGAGCACCCCAGAGACACGAAGCCGATCTTTATATCAGAATTATTCAAGTTATGTGATCCTTTCAGACTTAGGAATAAAAGCACAGTCGAACCGACCAACCCCGGTTACGCACAAACCCATAATCGGGATTCCAAAGGGACAATGTCCCTTTGGCAGGGGCGAGGGACGGAGTCCCTCGTGGGTTTGGGCAACGCCCAACATCGCATGCCCCCACCCGAGCGGCGTAAGCCCGAGGGCAACAGGTCTGTGCGCCGACATAATGTAGAAACGATACCTTTTTTGTACTTCCGGCTCCGCCGGAAGTACAGGTGTCTGCGAGGTTGGGGCTATCGCCCCAAGCCCCATTGTGGGCGTTGCCCACACCCACGAGAGGCGCCGCCTCTCGACTCCGCCAAAGGGACTTCGTCCCTCTGGACTCCCAACTGGTGGGTCTGTGCAGACCTTGGGGCGGCGCACCACGTATGCGGGGCAGGCGTTACGAGCCGTAGACCTCACGCATTGCGTTATTGATCTCGCTCACGGAATACCCCATCCGGCAAAGCGACGTCGTGAGCTTTTCCGTCGTCTCGCGCGTCTTTGGACGCTCCGGGTACTTCTTCTCGATTATGCGCACCAGCGTAGTGTGGAACGGAGCGTCGCCGAGCTCGTCGATAGCATCCGTGATCGACTGACGGCTGTATCCGCGCGCCACAAGCTCCATCGCGATGCGCTTCTTACCCCAGTACTTGTGCTTGAGAAAATACTCGGCACAGTTCTTCGCCTGCTCGTCTTCCTTTATGTAGCCCTGATCGACCGCATTCTGTGCGGCGCGCTGGGCGATCTCCTGCGAAAAGCCGTGGGACACAAGCTTACGCACCAACAGATTCACACTGTGATCGGAATACGAAAGTATCCGGACCATCCTCGCCTCCGCGCGGCTAAGCTCCGCCTCGTCCTCAAGCCTTTCGAGAAGCTCTGCTTCGATCTCGATACCGCTCTCAATACCGTATTCCTTAACGGCCTTTCGCTTGAGAAGCAGTACCCGTTCGCTCTCGTCGACAATATTACGTACGGTCACCGATACACCGGCATTAGTCTGAACGACCTCCGTCACGACGTGTGTTTTTTCTTGCATCACTTTTTCCACGACCTTTTGATTTATGGTATAAAATATTTCAAAGCTTTATCCGCGCCCGTCATGCACGGATATCACCTCACCGCCGGAAATCTCGATCCGGCGGACATGCTGACACTCGTATATCTCCGGCTCACAGGAGGTGACAATGATCTGCCGCCCGTCGAGGCTCGAGAGAATGTACTCCCGTCTGACGCCGTCAAGCTCGGACAGCACATCGTCGAGGAGGAATATCGGATATTCCCCGGTCGCATCATGGCTGATCCCGCCCTCCGCAAGCTTCATCGCCAGTGAGATCGAGCGCCTCTGCCCCTGCGAGCAGAACTGCTTCGCGTCAAGAGAGTCCAGTTTTATCGTCATGTCGTCCTTGTGGACGCCGTAGAGGGTAAATCCAGCCTTTATCTCGCGATCGAGATTATCGCACAGAAGCGACTTCAGATGCGCCCTCGCCGCGCCGTCGGCGCAGATGCCGCGCAGGGGCTTTCGGCAGGGAACGCCGGGCGCCGCAGGGCTCGGGATATCCGCGCCGTCCGCATCGCCGCCGACAGACGGCTCTTCTCCGGAGCTGTCCGTCGGTATCACCTGAGTTTTATATAACAGCTCGACCGCCTCGGTGCCGAGCGTCATCTCACGCATGATATCGGCCACACGCGGGCCGAGGTTGGTCACATAATCAAGCCGCGCCGCGGCGATATACGCGCCGTGATCCGCCATCACATCGGCGAAGCTCTCCCACACCTCGTCCGTCACCCGCATGCCCGAAGCCGCCTGCTTTATGAGCGCATTGCGCTGCTCGAGCACGCGGTTATACCGCCGGAGATTGACGATATACGCCGGCAAAAGCTGGGCGATCGCGATATCGAGAAAGGACCTGCGATCCCCGGGAGAGCCGGAGACGAGCGCGAGATGCGACGGCGCAAACAGCACCGCGCAAAGCTCCCCGAGCATCTCGGAGACACCCGAGAGACCGACGCCGTCGCGCTCAAGGGTCTTGCG
>CAYVUJ010000059.1:0-7444 GCA_964454825.1 uncultured Lachnospiraceae bacterium
TTGGAATCCCGACTAAATGAAAGGGTTAGGGCAAGCGACTTTGGGTGAAGTCTGCGCGAGCTCCTTCGCCTGTACTCCCAAGCCCGCACAGACCCCTGTTCCGGGAGTCCAGAGGGACGAAGTCCCTTTGGCGGGTCCGGGCGGCGCCCGGGCGGGTTTGGGCGGCAGCCCAACATCGCATTTCCCCGCGCGAAAGGCGCAAGCCTGAGCGCAAATGGGGCCTGCACAGACTTCTCAGTCGGTGGGGCGGGAGTAGTAGCCCCCCCGGCCGGCGGGCCTGTGCAGACCTCATTGCGCCGCTCCCGGCTTCGCACGGTCACTCCTCGGACCTCTCTATAAACGGATGTGTATGCATCCACGAATGCTCGTGGCATGGCCTAACCTCAATTTTGGAAACTTTGCCGATCGGTGCCTGTTCGAACTCGTCGATGCGTTTTCCGCGCTGTGAACCAGACCCTTCAGGAAGAGAGTCAACAATCTCCTCGGGAATAGTAGGAACAGAGGGATAATCAGCGCCCATTGTTGCTTCATAGTCATAATCTGTATTGTGCCACCAGAACAGCTCCTTGTACAGCTCTTCGGGAACGTCGCTCAAATAGACTTTCACGGTATATCTGTTTTTATCCAAGAGATAACCTTCGCCTTCAATATAGGTGCCGCCGTAATCGTAGCACATGACAAGCATGCCGCTTTCAAAGTCCTCACCCAGAAGTTCAAAGTGGTATTCATCCGCATCAACAGTCGAGATGTCCATGCCGACGTACAGACCCGGTGCTACAGTTATGCTCTGCGGTGCTTTGTCCGTGATGTACACAGACCAGGGCTTCACGCTTTCGAGCAGCGGGCTTAAAGCATCCCCGTCAACCGTGTCACTGGAAGTAAACTCCAATTCTATTCCCTCAAATCTTCTCACACTGTAGATCGGCGCGCCACCCCAACGTGTGTATTCATACTGTATCGAAAATCCGTTGTTCACAATGTCGGGGAACGTCATGTCGAGAAGAGAGGCAAGGTCCACGCCGCTGCCCGTGCCGTCCGTCACGATCATCGGCTGAGACGGTGCATCCAGGTCTATCGCCTTAAACACCTCGATCTTGGCGATCTTTCCGACGGGCGCGAGGGCGAACTCATCCCGGAGCTTAAAGCATGCCTCGATCTCCTCCTCTGAGGGCTGTGAGGTCCCGTCGGTCGACCACGGGAGCAGCGCATGGCAGAGCTCGTCAGGGATATCGTCCAGACACACATGGATCTCGTATCCGCCGAACCAGTATTTCATGGTTATATGGCCGCTGTCCAGTTCCTTTTCCACCTCGTGGAACTCACACCCGAGCTCTATCGACTCCGATATGTCCATTCCGATATACAGCCCCGGGGCGACGGTCACATCCTGCGACGCCTTGTCTGTTACATATACCGAATACGGCTTCGCAGCTTCGCTGAGCGGGCTTTGCATATCACTGTAGTCTGTCAGATCGAATGAATTAAACAAAAGCTCGATTCCGTTAAGCTCCCCGAGTGCGTACACCGGCGACCCGCCGTATCTTGCCTCCACCGGCGTCCCGTCTACGTACGAAAGCGAGATCGAAAGTCCGCTGTTCACGATGTCGGTGACCGTCATGTCGAGAAGAGAGGCAAGGTCGACGCCGCTTCCCGTGCCGTCCGACACGATGACCGATTCGAGCGAGGTCAGCGGCGCGAGCGCTCCCTCCTCGAGCTTCGTTTCCGATGAGGTGAGGGTAAGCGACGTCACCTTCGGCGCGTCGCTGTAGGAGGTGAACGTCGCCTTCGACACCGTTTTCACCGAGGCGGGTACGTATATCTCCACGCCCTCGCCGCAATACGAGAGCGACACGCCGTCTGTGATCTCAAAGCCCGCGTCAATCACCGTGGCACCGTTCCCGTCCTGCGAGGGCACGTCGGTTGAGTCCCCTTCAAGCATCGCGGCATTGCCTCCGTTCTGCGTGGGCGCGTCGGATCCGCCGAATTTCATGCGGGCGCAGAATACGCCGATCACAAGAAGGCACACGCATGCGGCGACGGCGGCCGTGCGGATAAAGGCTTGGCGCCTGCGCCGCGACGCGCTCAGCTTGCGCATCTCATACGGCGACGCCTCGAGAATATAGTCCTCGTTTATGTATCCTATGCTCTCAAAGAGCACTGAACCTGTAAGCTTTTTCATTTTTGATCCTCCTTTGCCGTTGTTCAAAGATCAGTGTACATTTGCGTACGGAGAAAATCCCGCAGCTTGTCCCGACTGCGCATGAGCGAGACCTTCACGCGGCTCTCCTTGCAGTCGAGAAGGTCGGCGATCTGGGCGATACTCTCCGAATAGAAGTACCGGCGCACGAAAATGATCCGCGCCTCCTTTTTCACCGTGGCGAGAAAGGCGTCGATGAGCGCGCCCAGCTCGGTGGCAAGGACGGCGTCCTCGGGGAGCGCGTCGCCATCCTCGTCGGGGATGCACGCGGCGAGCTCGTCGGTGAGCTCGGCGAACATGCCGGAACTTCGTCTGTGCCGCCGCTCGTGGTCGATCGCCTTGCAGCGCGTGATGCGCGCGAGGAATGGGAAGAAATACTCGTGCGGTCGGTTCGGGGGGATAGCGTTCCACGCGGCGAGGAGGGTGTCGTTGACGGCTTCGTCGGCGTCTTGTGCGTTGGAGAGAATTGCCGCGGCGATGCCGCGAAGCCGTGTGCCATACTTGAGCTGAGTGTAGAGAGAAGCGTCCTCGTTTCTCGCGAGATACATTTCGACGATCATATTATCATCCATGGTTAGCCTCACTTTGGTCTCACATATTTGTCGGACGTCGGTCCGTGCGTTTTTTCTGAGTGCACTCACCTGTAATATCGCCGTGCGGACCCAGAGGGTTACAGCTTTTATGAAAAAATGTTGTTTTTTGACAAAGTTTGACAAAGGATAGGGAAGAATGACACTTTGCGTCATTTCTCCCGGAGTCTGTGGCGGCTCTGTTTACGCCGCCGCGCTCTGAGTTTATCTGAGCTCCGTCCTCCGGCCCGCGTGTGCCGGTCTGATCATACAAAAAACTTCCAAACTGATCATTTTATAATATCAGATGTGATGTATAATGGACCTTGCAAAGTACATTGACCCGGAGGAGGCCCCATGCGTTCACCTGATACCACAAAGAAGATCGTCATCACCGCCCTCTTTGCGGCGCTGAGCTGTGCCGCGACGCTGGCGATCCGCATCCCGGTCGTCGGCACCGGAGGATACGTCCATCTCGGCGACGCGATCGTGATCCTCTCGGGGACCCTTCTCGGGCCGTGGTGCGGCCTGCTCGCTGCAGGTGTCGGCTCCGCCGCGGCGGACCTGATCGGCGGATATTTCATCTATGTCCCGATCACATTTGTGATCAAGGGCCTCGTGGCGCTGGTGTCCGGCCTTGTCGCGCGCGCCGTCCGGGGACGCATGCGTCACGCGGCGGCACTTCTCGGCGGCCTTGCGGACATCGTCCTCGTCGCCGGCGGATATTTTGTGTGCGAGATACCGCTGTACGGCGTCGAGGCGGCGGCGACATCTGTCCTTGCGAACGCGCTCCAGGGAGCCGGCGGCCTGGTGATCGCGGCGATTTTGTATCCGGTCCTGAGCGCTGTCCCGCAGGTGAAGCGCCTCGCGCCATCGCCCGGCGCGCCGAAGGGCGGCACGCGGCCGTGATGCGTCCGGCAGAGCGAACAACGGAAAAAGCCGCTCCGCTGTGTGGCGCGCAGTACCGTACCGTGCCGTGATGTGCCGCCGTACCATATAACATATACGTCAACATATACAACACCGAACGAAAGAACGGAGGAATTCAAATGACTGTTACACGCTGTGAGCGATGCCGGGACAGCGAGCTTGCGGAGATCGCCGAGTTCGCCGCCGGGGTATTCGGCGTCGATTTTCCGAACTATCTCCCCCGCCTGTACCGCCCAGACGCGGCGACCGGACACTATCATTTTGCCGTGCGCGAACATGGCGCGCTTGCCGCCGCCGTGATCAATTTCCCCCTCACGCTGAGCGTGGCGACGGCGGCCCTGCCGACCTTCGGCGTCGGCACCGTCTGTGTGAGCAAAGCGAGCCGCGGAAAGGGCTACATGACCGATCTTCTAACCGAATGTGTGGGCGAGGCGGCTGAGCGCGGCGCGGCGTTTTCGATCCTTTCGGGACAGCGTCAGCGCTATGAGCATTTCGGCTATGCGCAGATCGGAACGCAGACCTCGTTCGAGATCACCGAAGCCAGTTTGCGCCATTCTCTGTCGTCCGAGGCTGCGGCGTATTCGATCCGCGAGGCGACGGATGGCGACGGCGCGCTGCTGCGGCGTATGATGGAGGGACGGTCTGTCTACGCCGAGCGTACGGCGGCACAGTTCACCGTCGAGGCGGCGGTCGACTATCACCGGGTGTTCATCGCGGGCGACGGGGCGTCGGACGTCGGCTACATTGTGGCGAAGGCGGACCTTTGCTCGGTGTCGGAGGCGGTGCTCCTGCCGGGCGCGGACATCGACGCGCTTCTTCTCGGGATCCTCCGGACGCGCGGCGAGGGCTTTTCGATCAGCGTGCCCGCGCACGAGACGGAGCATTTTGCGCACCTGTGCAAGATGTGCGACTGTTGGCGCGCCGCGCCGGCGGCGAATGTCTGTGTGCTCGACTTCCCGGCGGTGATTGGTGCGTACGGCGAACTGTGTCTGCGGTCGCGCTCTGTGACGGACGGGCGGTTTGTGCTCGGGGTAAAGGCGCACCCGTTTATCGCGCAGATCGGCGCGGCAAGCGAGGGACGCACGCACGGCAATTTCGGGATCAGCGTCGCGGACGGACGGCTCGACGTGCGTCCGGTGGAGGGCGCGGCGGACATAGAGCTTGAGTATCTGGATGCGCTGGAGCTGTTGTTCGGCTGCGCGGCACAGAGCGTGGCGTATCTGCCGCCGCTGGCGCGCGAGATGCTCCCGCTCCCCTTCTACTTCCCCAAGGCGGATATGGTGTGAGGAGAGAAGATTGAAGCAAAACACCGTCGGGCTCGCGGTTATCGCCATCAAGGCGTACGCCGTGAATCCGACGGTGTTTCTTTAACCTGCCCGACATATCGGAGAGAGACAGGCGGCGCCCTTCCGACTTCGTCGGAAAGGCGCAATCCCCCGCGGCATGAGGCATGCCTGTGTCGGGCGTTTGCCTTGCCGCGGGGGTCGTTCATTTGCAAAAATCCGGGGATGGCCCGCCGCGTCAGTCCTCTTCGGCGACGTCGGCGACATCCTTGCTGCAGTACGGGCAGGTGATATCCTTCGGATCGAGGCTCTCCTCGAAGTATATCTCCTCATTGCAGTGAGGGCACATCATCATGCGGATGTTGTCGGCATCATCGTCGTCATCCGCATCGCCGTCGCAGCCGGGGCATCCGGCGCAGGGATCGTCGTCCTCGTCATCATCATCATCGATGTCGTAGAGATACTCCTCGACGTCGCCGAGGTCCTCGTCAAGCTCGTCGCAGTATTCGTTGAGCTCCACGAGATCGTCGTCGATCTCGTCGATAGTGGCGTCGATGTCATCGATCGCCGCTGCCATGTCGGCGCACAGATCGATCAGAGCGGCGATCAGCTTGCCCTCGGCGCTCTCGCGGTTGAAGTCAAGACCGTCCGCAAGTCCCTTGAGATATGAGCTCTTCTCGGAAAATGTCATTTCGTCCATGAGTACGTTCCTTTCTGTGTTGTGTGATTATATGCGAGGGAAAACTTTTTGAAAAAAGTTTCCCCTCGCGCTCCCCTTCAAAAACTTTTATCAAAGAGGGAAATAGGGCGAGCACTCAAAGTGAAGTCTGCGCCTGCACAAACCCTTTTAATCAAGTTCGCACAAACTTCATTGCGGGCACACTCTCTCCTTTCCCCTTAGTCGGGAGTCAAGATGGGCAATGCCCCTCTTGCGGGTTTGGGCGGAGCCCAAGCGGGGGTTCGGGGGCGGCAGCGCCCGCGTATGCAGGGGCAGCGCCCCCACGTAAACTTACGCTCTCTCGAGGTAATCGCCGGTACGGGTGTCGATGCGGATCACGTCGCCGATGTTGATGAAGAGCGGGACCTTGACCTCGGCGCCGGTCTCGACGGTGGCGGGCTTGGATGCACCGGTAGCGGTGTCGCCGCGCACGCCGGGCTCGGTCTCGGTGACCTCAAGCTCGACGAACATCGGAGGCTCTACGGCAAACACATTGCCGTTGTAGGACATGATCTTACACATGTCGTTTTCCTTGACAAACTTGAAGGTATCGGTGAGCTTGTCTGCATTCAGCGGAAGCTGCTCGTAGGACTCCATGTCCATGAAATAGTACAGATCGCCGTCGTTGTAGAGATACTGCATCTCGCGGCGGTCGATGCGCGCGTCCTGGAATTTGTCGGTGGGGTTGAAGGTTGTCTCGGTGACGGCACCGGTGATGACGTTCTTCAGCTTGGTGCGGACAAATGCCGCGCCCTTGCCGGGTTTAACGTGCTGGAACTCGATGACCTGCATGACCTGACCGTTCATATCGAAGGTCACACCGTTTTTGAAATCGCCTGCTACTACCATAAATAAAAGCTGTATTCGCCCGCGGGGGCGAAACTCCTTTCGGAAAATTTTCTTTCAGCATATATTTTAACCTATATACGCGTTTTTTTCAAGTGCTTTTGCGCATTTTTTGAAATTTATGGGCCTGGAGACAGAAAATTTGCCTTTGTGCAAACTTTTTTGCGTAAAGATATTGACATTTTTCGATAAAGTATTACAATAATGGTAAACAGCACTTTCAAAGGAGTCGCGCGGCATGCAATATGTCAAGGTATACGACTATTCACCCGAACTGCTCGATATCATTTCGGCGAGCGTGGACGGTGACTGCGAAAAGGCTCTGATCTCTCGCTTTACCGAGGCTTTTGCAGAGGCGGGACTGGCTGTCCGCATCAAGCACTGCTTCCCCGATACACCGAAAGCATATTACCGCATAACGTGTTTTATCAAAAAAAGCGCCGAGGCGGTGATCGTCAATACGAGGCAGGACCTCGGCAAGGACGGTGTTACGGATGGCATGAGCGTTCAGCTCCGGATCACCGATCAGCGTACACTTGACTCCCTTGACCGTCTGTCCGAGGGAGTGCGTCGTCAGATCGTCGGCGCAATTGACTGTCGTTTCTGCTCCGACAAGTGCGAAGGGAAAAAGTATGTTTTCTCCTACGGCGGCAGTGAGTATACAAAATGTCGATATATTTGCAGTAATTTCAGGATAACGGCGGAAAATGCCGCCGACATTGAAAGCATTATGTATATTGTCAGGTCGGAAATAGAATACAATCGAAAAAAATGATGTATGCGGCAGAGCAGCGGGTGACAAATCTCCCGCATGATCTGTACGCAAACGGATTTGGGGCGGCACCGTACGCTCACAGCACGCCTGTTGGCGGCTGTTTGGGATGGACGGTACGCCTGTACT
>CAYVUJ010000060.1:0-7291 GCA_964454825.1 uncultured Lachnospiraceae bacterium
CCGGCGAAGTCGAGGCCACGGTCGTAGACGTAGTCCGGATTGAACATCACAGGCTCCGGGTTTGCACCATACTCGCCGTTCATCACGGCGCGCTGGGCATCACGGGCGCGCTCGGTAGTTATATTATACACGCCCGGGTCGACGATTAATGTCGTACCTGGGTTGTCCTTCAGATATTCAAGTGCAGCCGCGAATCGTTCGCGGTCATCCGTCCCGGTAAAGGACGTTAAATTGACAGTTCCCATATCATCCTCTTTACTAATAATACGCCATTTACAGCAAAATCATTCGGGTAACGCAGCATTTGCGACACGTCCGGGTCGAAGATACACCGGCGCAAGCGCCGCTGCGCTGAACGCGCTCTTGTCCGCGCCATCTGCGTAGCGCTTGGCGGCAATGGCACACATCTGCGCAGAATCCGTGAGCAAAGCGTTCTCCGGAACACTGTTCGCGCTGATACCGCAACATCGCGCTGCGTCGGCGCATTCGCGCGCGTTGTCTCCGACAAAGCGCACAGCGGTGTTGAAGCACAAAAGGCGATCACAAAGCTCGTCGACGGAAAGGATCATATCCTCCGAAAGGCGCACGGGCATTGCATCCTTGGAATCGAATATCGCACAGTACACATTGCCGCGTCTGGCATTGAACACCGGAACGACGATCCCCGGCGCAAAACAATGCGACGCCGCCGCGCTCTCAAGCGAGGACACGGCCACGCACGGCCGATCGAGCGGCGCGGCAAGTCCCTTGACTGTGGAAACGCCGATGCGCACCCCCGTGAAGGAACCGGGCCCGACTCCACACGCAAAGAGATCCACATCAGCGATACAAACGCCGGAATATGTGAGGATCTGCTCGACCATCGGAAGGAGACAGACAGAGTGCGTACCTCCCGCCTTCATCCGGAATGACGCCAAAAGCTCACCGTCGCGCCAAAGCGCCACCGCTGCGCAGGGCGTCGCGCTGTCAATTCCGAGGACCGTCATTTTCTCTCCTCCGTTTCAGTTTCGCCGCGAGTGGCGGCTTCTCCCGGCTCATTAACATCGCCGGGATCAAGGGACGCATCGGGCTTGCCGACTTCCCCGGACTCAGCGGGACCATCGTGCCTGTCCACTTCGACAGAGGGGAGCCCGTCGATCTCCACGGTCCGGGAATCACCACTCCCGCTCAGCGTGATCCGAATGGCGCCGCCCGGGAGATCATCCCCGAGCACATCCGCCCATTCGACGACCACATGGCCACGGTCAATATATTCGTCAAAGCCGAAGGAATCAAGCTCCTCCGAACCGGAAAGCCGGCACAGATCAAAGTGAAAGAGCGGCACGCCGCCGCGGCGGTACTCGTTCACCAGCGTGTAGGTCGGACTCGTCACCCGGCTTCCCGGGGACAAAACCGACGCGATCCCGCGCACAAGCGCGGTCTTACCCGCGCCCATGCCACCGTAAAGCGCGATGAATGCATTCTTCGCCGGAAGCGAGTGCGCGATGAAGCGACCGATGTCCTCGGTCGAGTCGACACTGTCAGTTGTAAAGGTCATACGCTCCCGCCCTCCTTCGATTCAAATTCCATATACCGTCTTAAATCACGATGTACCGTGTGCGACGCAATGCATACGCCGTCACACCATGACATGGATGAGCACCATGTAGAGCACGGTTCCGCCGGCAATTGAGATCAATGTATTTTTGCGCCACAGATGCAAAAGCGCCGTCACCGCGATCGCAATCAGCTCCGGCGCGCCGTGCCACGTCGCCGTTATGTCGACATCCTTTATGCCGTACACCACAAGCGTAATGATGATCGCCGGCGGAAGCACCCTGCCGAGATACTCGATGACCCCCGGCACGGCGCGCTTGCCTCCGAAGAAGAGGTACGGAAGGAGCCTCGTGGCGAAGGTGGCCGTGGCCGCCGCCGCAATCATGAGAATCGACTGACCTATCGTAAGTGTCATCGCACCTCACCCCCTTCGGCATCTGCACCCTTTTCAGCGGCCGCGTCGCTTGTTTCGGACATGGCCGCGACGTCTGTGTTAGATGCGGTCGCGATGTCTGTGCTGGATGCGGTCGCGCCGTCCGTGTCGGACGTGGCCGCACCGTCCGCGCGAAGCAAACGCCTGTCGAGCGGCCCTCTCGCCGCCGTGAGGATCGACGCGCTGATTGCAAGACTGGGGAGGATAAAGTTCTCAGCACCAATAATCGCGAGGCAGGCAACCGCGCTCGCAACGCCGATCAGCGACGGGATGTGGCAGTTTGACTTGCGCCACTGATCCACGACGATGATAGTGAACAGTGCCGTCATCGAAAACTCGATGCCCTTAAGATCGACCGGGATAAACTGACAGACGACGGCCCCGAGTGTAGTTCCTACAATCCAATAGATATGATCGAACAGAGAGATGAAGAACGAGCCCTCGATCGTATCGACATACGGCGGAAATTCCGTTGAACAGATGACGCTGTAGGTTTCATCCGTGGTGGCGAAGATTATGTACCACTTTTTGCGCCAGCTCACATCGTTCAGCCTGTCAACAAATGAAAGGCCGTAAAAAATGTGTCGGCTGTTCAGGACGAAGGACATGACAAACGCCGTAGTAACAGACGCTCCCGCACCGAGCAGCGACGCAAGCAAAAATTGCCCGCTCCCCGCAAACACGAAAACGGAGCAGAAAAACGTCCAAAGCGCGTTATATCCTGCCTGCACCATCAGCATGCCGGCCGCCGCGCCCAAAAAGATATATCCCACCATGACCGGCAGGGATTTCACAAAGGCAAATTTTATCGTTGGAATTTTGCTTTTCATCTGCTTCTCCGATCGTTTACCGATCGCCGGACCTACCGGCGCGGCATAACCGCACAAGCCAAAGAATACGCGGCGTCTCGAAAGAAACACCGCGTTCGGCTACGCAGTTCTAACATTTTGTGTCCGCTAATCATGGACTGTCAGAGCGATTATCAGCGACACATCATCGTCCGCCGCGCTCCGACAGCGTCTGGTCGCACCGCACCGTTCACACCGATGTGTAATAACGTATCCTTTTTTCGGATCAGGCTCTGCTGTGACCGGACGCATCTTCGCTCCGCAGTCCGCCGCGCGGTCCCCCGGATTTTCGTCCAGATGGAGCGACCACAGGCAAAACGGACAGTGGTTGCGCGAGGAATACCCGAGCGGTGTCACCTCCCTGTGGCAGTTCTGACACTCGAAGCCCGAGTCGTTCTTCGCAAAGCGCTTTGTCTCCATCAGCCGAGCGCTTTTTCCGCGGACGCCTTTGCAGCGGCGGCATCATCGGAGATGACAAGCACCAACGCGCCGTTCTTTTCAATGATGACCGCGTTATCGATCTTCGGAAGCTGCTCGGGCATGTAGTCGGCAAAGCCCGCGCGCTGTTCAGCGACATGGTCCTTAACGCACTTTTCGAGAGCGTTAGTGTCAGCGCCGGTGAACACAGCGACCTCGTCAGCGCAGGTGACGCCCGGCATATAGACCGCAAACTTTGCGTCCGCAGGAAGTCCGGGGTACACCGCCTCAATGGCAGCCGGGTCGATCTTATCGAGAGTCCCCTCAAATGTACACTCCTCGAGGAGCGTCTTTGCAACGCTCTCGGCATCAATGTCTTTCGGAGCCTGGTCCTCGGTTTTCGCCTGCGTCTGCGGCTTTGCATCCTGAGAGCCGCCGTCCTTTGAACAGGAGGCGAGGACAGAGCAGAGGCAGAATGCGGCGAGTATGATCGAAACTGTTTTCTTCATGATTTGTGTTTCCTTTCGTAAGTCAGATATCGTATCGGCAGTTGACCTGACGATCGACCACCATTTGCGATATAGGCATTTGTCTATATCATTGGCGATCCGTTTGCATTTTGGCTTTTGTCTACAACACCGGCGCTCGGCTTAAATACCGGCAGTCCGGTTCAGGCGCGGTGCTCGAGAATGTAATTGAACCACTTCACGCAATAATCCTTATTCAAATGTATTCCATCGGTCGACGCATCCGGCGGAAGCGCTCCGCCGCTCTCGTCGAACATTTCGGAAACATTCAGATAATGGACTCCGAGCGTCTTTGCAAGCTCGAGCAGAGCGTCATTGAACAACTTAATGCGAGGATTATTAAAGATCTCATCCGATGCTGAGCGATTTTCGGTGACAGGGAGAAGTCCTTCGATATAGATATCAGCAGACGGATTTATCTCACGTATCGCTGTGATCAGCGCCGTGTATTTTGTTGTGTAGACTTCAATATACTGCCAGCCGAGCTCATTAATCCCGAGGCAGATATAAACGCTGTCATAACTCGGATCGGCGCGCATGGCGTCAAGCACCGTGACGTTTCCGGCGTCGCTATGAACGAAGGCGCTCGTGTGCACCGAACTCACCGAGAGGCCCTTGTTGGCATAAACGCGCGCGCCGGAGGAAAGAATCGACGTGTAGAGGCGAAGCCCCTCCGTGCGGCTGTCGCCGATAAAGACTGCGTTTGAGATCGAGCTCAGCTCAGCCGGACCGCTGTACGGCACCCCTGTATATGGTCCGTAATCAGGCGGAGGAGCAGATGTGACCTCATCGGTCGTTACCTGCACAGTCGGAGGCGAATCTGTCTTAACCTCTGTATCCGGAGGCTCGGTAGTAACCGGCTGCGTCGTATCTGGTGCATCCGTTGCAGTCACCGCTGGCATTGACGCAGTTCCCGGATCATCGGAGGGCGCCGACGACACAAGCGGATCAGTTTCGCCCGCTCCCCTTGCGATATAAACAAAAATGATGGCAAGCAAAACAATGGCACATGAAATTGCCACATAAAGCGTATAATCATTCCCTTTGGAATGTATGTTAGAATGCTTTTTGCTGCTTGCCATTTCTCAAAAGACCTTTCAGAGTTTATAAATGGGGCACGATCTCACATTGAACGAATCTTAAGCATTCACTGTGTATCCCTCGACATATTGTACCATTTTTCATCTTTCTTTTCAAGTAGGAGAAAGAAAAAAACGAGCTTTACCCCACTTTTTCTCACCCTTTCGCACTTTTCGTCTCAGATCCGATCCGCGCCGATCACCCTGCGAAGGCGCAGGATATAGAACGCCGCAACAGAGGACAGACACATATCGTAGAGCACAAAAAACAGATTTCCTACGATCCAAACAAGCGCACCGAAGCCGAGCCCCACATCGGACGGCAGGGCAAGCACATACACCGACACGATCGCACAAAGAAGCAGCGCCGCATTGAAGCTCACAAGCTTGGCGAGCCAGCCAACGAGCCCCCGGCACCTCGCCACGCGGAATTTTATGATCGGATACACCCCGGCAAAGAGAAAATACTCGAAAAAAACGAGCTTGTCCGGGAGAAAAATGAACGCAAGCGCCGAGGTCACAAGCCACACAAGATACGGGTATCTCCCGCCGAGCTCGAGCACACAGAACACAACCCCGAGCGACGCCATCACAAGCGCGGACAAGTCCATCACACCGAGCGTTACGCCTAAAAACATCAATACCACAGAGAGCGCAGACATAACAGCGGCAATTGCCAAACGTACCGTACGGCGCACTGCAACCGAGCGGCGTCCCTTCTTTAAGCTCTCGTCCTTTTCGAAGCTGGCGGCAAAGAGCTCCATCTGCCGGAATCTTTCAAAAAAACGCACCATAGCATCAGCAGCACGGGATCAAATCGCCGCCCATGCACTCACAAAGACAGTCGGCACACAAAAGCGTGGTGCAGATATCGCACGCGCCGCCGTCCGCGGAGCGAGTAGTCTCGCTCCCGAAAACGAATGCGCCATCCATCGATCTGCGCGCCTGAGCATATTCGGCATTTGACGGATCCCGGCGGCACGTCTCGTCGAAATGTCGCTTTGCAACGAAAATCGATCCGCGCTTCATTAGTATGCACGCTTTGAGGAAAAACCATTCGGCATTTCTGTCAGCTTGGCTCATAGAATCGAGGATCAGCTCAGCGTTCGAATAATTCCCGAGAGATATGAGGCGGCGCGCCTCATAAAGCGATCCGCCGTAGGAGCCGGCGCCCGACGAGCCGTAAGAGGAGCCACCGGACGCTGTCGAAGCGCCGCCCTCGCGCATTTTTTTGATCGTCTCATATGCTTCATTGACCTGCTTCATCTTCTCCTCAGCGAGATCAGCAAGGTCCGAGCCGGAGAAATTGTCCGGGTGATACTTGCGTGCAAGCTCCAGATACGCCTTTTTGACCTCCTCATCCGAAGCGGTCGGGGACACCCCGAGAATTTTGTAGGGATCGGTCATTTTCATCCTCCCGTCATTTTTTATCTTCACATCAATGTTTTGTTCAGTTCGGAAACGTTTTCAAACCGAACTCAGGGCACATCGTTCAAATCAGAGCGCATCGCCCTCGGACGAAGGCGAGCGCGCATTCACAACGCCGAGCGCCTGTCGGAGCTGACCGGGCATGCCGACGCGGATAACGTTGCGGATCAGCCCCTCAAGCTGCGGGTTCTTTGTGAAATCCACAAGGTCGATCACGCTGTCAAGGCGGGCGAGGGTCATCATCGCGCACGATCTCACCTCGTTGGCAAGGTCCGCGCGAAGCACTCTGCGCTCCTTTGTCCGGCCGGAGAGGTCTGTCACCAGCCGTTTTTCGCAAAGATCGGCGCCGTAAATCTCGATGAACGGATTATATCTGCCGAGCTCCAGGTCCTTTGCGACATCGTCGCACGCGTCACAAATGTATATGAAACGTCCGGTAAGATCGCCGATCGTGCGTAGGAGGCGACTGTGCGCGCCGTCGGTCCCGAATGATGCGACATCGGCGAGAAGCGCACCGAAGGCACTCGCGATATCATCGACGCTTTTGCAGTGCGCGCGCTCGAGCGCCGATATCTCCGGCAAATGCTCCCGGACGATGCTGTCAATCCCGGTATAGGTGCGCTCAGCGCGGTTTCTCCACGCCGACACCAAAGGCCTGCCGAGCTCAGCGGCAAAACGGCGCATTCCGCGTTCATCCGCCCTTGTGTCGTCGAGCTTCGCCCGTGCGAGCACCGCAGAAGCACAGGCGACAAACGAAAGTGCGTCGTCCGACACAACAAACGGACGTTTTTTCATGGGATGAACAGCACAGCGCCGTCGCTCGATGCGGATGCTGTCGCCGAGGACAGCACAGCGAACGATGGCAAGAAATGCGGCATCGTAGGAGAGCGACATACGCGAAGTCATCCCGGTACATTTCCCCATCCTGTGGCACAAGCCGCAGTAAAACGCACGGTACAGCTCGTACTCGCGAATTTTCAGTTCACCCTCACCGGCTCTGACATAGCCGTACATACACTCCTC
>CAYVUJ010000061.1:0-7265 GCA_964454825.1 uncultured Lachnospiraceae bacterium
AGGATCACATCACCTCTGTTCTGCGCTACGAATGCGCTGCTGACAGTGTATCCCATGCATATCTTTTCTGCGGCTCGCGCGGAACCGGGAAAACGACCTGTGCAAAGATCCTCGCAAAGGCGATCAACTGCGAATCGCCCGTAAACGGCAACCCCTGCGGGGTGTGCGCATCCTGCCGCGCGATAGAGGACGGCAGTGCCACGGATGTGGTGGAGATGGACGCCGCCTCCAACAACGGTGTTGACAACATTCGCGAGCTGCGGGACGAGGTGGTGTATACCCCCTCCATGCTGAAAAAGCGCGTGTACATCATCGATGAGGTGCATATGCTCACGCAAAGCGCGTTCAACGCCTTGCTCAAAACGCTGGAGGAGCCGCCGGAGTATGTGGTGTTCATCCTCGCAACGACGGAGCTTCACAAGTTGCCCGCGACGATAACCTCGCGCTGTCAGCGCTTCGATTTTCGTCGGATCACGGTCGAGATGCTGAGCAAGCGCCTCGAATATATCGCCGCCGAGGAGCATATCACGCTGACCCATGACGCCGCCGCACGCATATCGCGCATCGCCGAGGGCGGAATGCGCGATGCGATAAGCCTTTTCGAGCTTTGCGCGGGTGGCGGCGCGGATGTGGATATCGAGTGTGTCGAGAGCGTGCT
Source organism: uncultured Lachnospiraceae bacterium (assembly GCA_964454825.1). Classification (GTDB taxonomy): domain Bacteria; phylum Bacillota; class Clostridia; order Oscillospirales; family CAG-272; genus UMGS1312. The sequence continues at coordinate 659 of CAYVUJ010000061.1, forward strand.
CGGGCTGTCGGTCTACGATAATCTCCGGAAATTCGCAGACGCTGTCGCGTCGAAGGACCTCGCCGGACTGCTGACGATGATCGCCGAGACGCAGGCGTCCTCCAAGGATGTGGCGGTATTTTGGAGCGAGGTAGCGTCGTTCTGGCGCGATATGATGATAATGAAAGTGTCGCCCGATCCGGCGGCGTATCTCGACCTCACCGAGGTGGAACGCGCTTCGCTCTATGAGGCGGCGCGGCGATTCACGATGAATCAGCTTGCGTACCATGTCGAAATTATCGACGAAGCGCAGAAAAGCATGGCTCGCCTGCCGCAGAGCCGCCGCCAAATCGCGGAGTTTGCCGTGCTCAGGCTGGTGTCCGAGCAGTTTGACAGCTCAACGGATGCGCTCCTTGCGCGCATATCGGCGCTTGAGGATAAGGTCGCGCTTCTCGAAATGGGAGCTGTCTCTCCCGTGACGGCAAAAAGCGATGCGGGGACGGACGACGCTTCGCCCGGCGAGAGCAGGGAGGCGACACCCCACAGCCCGGTGAGTGTCTCTAAGGAGCCGCCGGCACATGTCGCGATTGAGGCTGTGCCTGTTACAAAGGACGGTGCCGATGACAGCGTCGCACCGTCGGCAGCGCCCGCGCCGCAAAGCTCTGCCGAGTGTACAGGCGGCGGAGAGATGACGGAGATATCCGATCCCGCGCTTCTTGCGGAGAAGCTCGGACCGATGGGAGATATGTACCGCTCGTATGTGATGGGAGCGCGAATTGAGACGAACGACGCGGGGAACCTTATCCGCCTCACGGTCGATAAGACTTTCGCAAAGACGATGCTCTCGTCCGCCAAGGTGAAGGAGCTCATCGCCCGTGCGGCACTGCTTGCAAAGCTGGTGAGCACGCCTCCGGAGGTTGAGATCGTCCTTTGCGAGAGTGCGGAGGCGAAACGCCCGGAGCCGATCGATTTCTGAAAATCTACAAATCCATAAAACAAGGAGAAATAACAATGAAAGCAAGACTTCCCAAGGGAATGGGCGGCGGCCCGACCGATATGAACGGAATGATTAAGCGCGCGCAGAAGATGCAGGAGGAGATGGAGGTGCTTCAGGAGGACCTCGACGCGCGCGAGTATGAGATCAACGCGGGCGGCGGCGTCGTCACCGTGAAGATCACAGGCAAGCTGGAGATCCGCTCGATCGACATCAAGCCCGAAATCGTCGATCCCGACGATATCGAAACGCTATCCGATGTGCTGTGCGCCGCCGTTAATGAGGCGATTAAGAAGGTCAATGACACCAACTCTGAGGAGATGTCCAAGATCACAGGCTCCCTTAACGTTCCGGGACTTTTCTGATAAGGAATTATGAAGGAATACATCGAGCCTATCGAAAATCTCGCGGATATGTTCCGCCGACTGCCCGGGATCGGCCGAAAAACTGCGGTCCGACTCGCGTTCTCGGTGCTTGATTTCTCGGATGACCTCGCCGCGGATTTTGCGCGCGCGATCATCTCGGCAAAGAAGGATGTGCGTGAGTGTTCCGAGTGCTTCAATATGGCGGACGGCGAGCTCTGCGCTGTCTGCTCTGATATGAGCCGTGACAGGGGTGTGATCTGCGTTGTGGAGGATTCCCGCGCCGTGATCGCGATCGAGCGCTCGCATGGCTATAACGGGCTTTATCACGTGCTCCACGGCGCGCTCTCCCCGGTCAAGCGTATTGGCCCGGGTGAGCTTCGTATCGCCGAGCTGCTGGAGCGCATTGCTTCCGGCGATGTGCGCGAGGTGATCCTTGCCACCAATCCGACAGTGGAGGGGGAGACGACGGCTCTGTATCTGTCAAAACAGCTCGCCCCGCTTGGCCTGAAGGTCAGCCGCCTTGCGAACGGGATTCCGGTCGGCGGAGATCTTGAGTATACCGACGAGGTCACGCTTCAGCGTGCGCTCGACGGCCGATACGAGGTCTGAGAGACGCGCTTTGCGACATTTTGTATTAAAAAGCATCCGCGGATATATGTCTGCGGATGTTTTAGCTTTAATACAAAGTGCTTGGTTTCAACCTCCACTTTGAGGAAAGGATAGTCGCTTATAAGCTACCCTTTAAAAGTTTTTGAGGGTTTTCAGGGAACTTTTTCAAAAAGTTCCCTGAACGTGGCTTGTGGCGAAGCCCCGAAGTTGTTTCTAAAAAATCCGTGGATATAATATCCACGGATTTTTTCGGTTGTTTATGATTCAAGCTGTTTGCCGAGGAATACAGCCGCCGTCTGGATCAGCTTTTCCTCGATATCCTCTTCGCGCAGTGCTGCCTCGCCTGTCGCGATCGATGCCACCGCGCCGGCGACATCGCCCTCGGAAATGATCGGCATGGCACAGCTTACCGTGCCGGAGGCTCCGTCGACTACGCTTATCGCCGCATCCTTCGCGCCGTGTCCGTTGTAGAACGAGCGTTTTTCAATGAGCGCTTCGAATTCGGGCGTGACCTTGCGGTCTGCGTATTCGCGCTTGCCGACGCCGGCATATGCAATGACAGCATCACGATCGGTTATCACGATCGCCATCTGGCATGTTTTGTACAGCGTCTCCGCATATTGGGTCGCGAAGGAGGCAAGCTCACCGATCGGAGAGTATTTCTTGAAGATCACCTCGCCCTCGCGGTCCGTGTATATTTCCAGCGGGTCGCCCTCGCGAATGCGCATGGTGCGCCGTATTTCCTTGGGGATCACGACTCTGCCGAGGTCGTCTATCCTTCTGACAATTCCTGTTGCTTTCATATATATTTCTCCTTTATAATCGTTACGGGACGCTGTTATTATGTGCAGATGTGGGAGAAATATGAGAAATATCGTAAAATGATTTAATCATGCTATTGTATTATGTTTCGTGACGAAAATCAAGATGAAAAAAGATGTTATATACCGCAAATTCAAGCATTGGTTGTATTTTAAACAACCAATTGATAATTGTTTTGCGGGAATTGTTCTGATATAATGTAACTACACCGGTGATATACAAACAGAAATCGGAGGAATTTATATGCAAATCAAATTAGGCGAAAAAATAAAAGAACTGCGTCAGCGTGACGCCCGCACGCAAGATGCACTTGCGAAAGCTATAGGAGTTACCTCTCAGGCTGTTTCACGCTGGGAATCCGAAGGAAGCTATCCGGATATGGAGTTAATTCCATCAATTGCAAATTACTTTGGTATTTCGATTGATGAATTGTTTGGATACGACAATGAGCGTCCTAAAAAAATCGATCTGTTAGTTTCAAAAATTGAGAATATGAATTTGCAAAATAACGGCGTGGACATAAATATCGACGAATGCATTGCAATCGCAAGAGAAGCACTGATCGAATTCCCGGGCAATGAAAAAATCATGTTAAGCCTGGCTTGTGTATTGTACAACGCAGGGTATGTTCGCTACGGTGAACATCATTTATCTGACGAAGAGGGATATGATATTCTTGACGCAGAAAGGCATCGTACGTATGCCGAATGGAAAGAAGCAATACCGCTTTATGAAAAATTGTTAAAAACCATGGAGGAGGGCGAACTGCGGCATCGTGCTGTTCGTGAACTTACGCAACTGTACTTGAATATCGGCGAACACAACAGAGCGCTTGAAATGATTGAAACCGCGCCGAATATTTATGGTTCAAAGGAATTTCTAAAACCGTCGGCAACGGACGGAAAGAAGCGTGCCGCAGCATATGGGGAGGCTTTGCTAAAGACAGTACAAGCATGCTCCGAACTTATGGTGAGCGGTGTGATTGTACACGGTAAGAATATGACTCCTGCCGACAAAGTGCAAAGCTTGCGAAATGCTATTGAAATATTCAACCTCGTTTGTACAGATGGCAATTGTGGATTGCATCACTCTTATATCGCAAGGATTTATACTCTTCTTTCCGTATATCTGTGGCTGGACGGCAGAAAAGATGAGGCCTTTGAGGCATTGGACAATTCGCTGACTCAGTTCAAACTTTTTGGTGAGTGTTTCAGGGAGGATGCAGGAGGTTATACAGCACCACTTGTTCGTTTGGTTCAGAACGAAGCGTGTCAAGCGAAGGCGAATGATGAGTTCCATCCTCATATATCGAGTGCAACTCTTGCGGAAGATTGGCCTTGGTGGTGTGTTCCCGAGGACTCAATTGTGCGAAAAGAAATTCAGGCAGATCCCCGTTGGAATGCTTGGGTTGAAAAGACAAAACAGTAAGAAAGAATCACCTCGCTTTGTGCGGGGTGATTTCTTCGTATGTCAAATAACATCATGGCGATCCATTAAAGCGGAGAGGGCGGAATGCGAGTTTATATAATTTTTGGGGGCAGTTATATCAGGTGGAAAAGGTGTCAAAAGCTGACATAAATCTATTGAATAAATGTCATGGTGTCCGGCCTTGGTTACTCAACGCTTCCTCTGTCCGGCGTGCGTGTACCGTAGTTCGGGCGAACTGTCTTTCCGTGAGCGAGGATCTCGTCAAGGGTTACCGGCTCGTAATTCCAGTACATGCATCCCACATTGTAAATTTCTGTATAAAATCCCCGACGGTTCATCTCATCGGCCATGTCTATCTCCAGATCGGCTTCATCGGAAAAATGAGAGTGTCCGTGCAAATGGATCCCCCCGTGCCTGTGCCCGAGATACAGCGGAATGAAATAGTGGCTGAGGATGCATCTCTTTTTTGTCCCGTCCTCAAGGGTAACGCATATGTCGTCATAGTCCTTCACATCCGTCAAAGCCGCTATTGCCTTGGCGTTGCAGAGAAAACTGTCGTGATTTCCACGGATCAGGATGATCTTACCGTTCAGGCTTTTGATGATGTCCGGCGCATCGGCATTTCGCGTTTTCCAGATCATATCTCCGAGAACATAAACGGTGTCGTCCATGCCGACCTTCTCGTTCCATCGGCGAATCAGCTCGGCGTCCATCTCCGCGGCATTTGCGAAAGGACGGTTGTCAAATATAATTACATTTTCGTGACCGAAATGGAGGTCACTTGTAAAGAAAATCTTGCTCATTGTCTTAAGGTCTCCAATCTTTCAGTAAAGATACAACGGCGAATTGGGATGGTTTCCTGGTCGAGTCAGGGATACGCAATCGCTACTTGAAGTGATATAAATATTGTAGATTATATTCGCCCGTCTGTCAATATTTTATTATTTTTGATATCGGCAGAGGGCTGTATTTTTTTGTAGAAATCATCAAAAAGTATCATGTTCTGCTATGAATTAATGTAGGGTTTTGAATTGACAGAACGGGTGGGATGTGATATAATACAATAGAATAGGAATGTTATACGTTTTTGTGCGGACTGAGTTGAAATTTAGTCCACATAGAGCAGGAAAAATGAAACACTTGGATTATAGGCGCAGGCGGTCACGGAAAAGTCGTGGCGGAGTGCGAATCTGTTATTGTAAAACCGGTTGGCGGAAAAGATTCGTGCTCTCGATAAAATGGAGCAGGCAGGAAAAGTTGGTTCTATTTCGCTATTCATCTATCCCTTTGCTGAAAAACTCGTATGATACGCTACGAAAACGGGCAAGTTTTTTGGCAAAACATCTTTTGATGAGATTTCGCAGCTTTGGAACATTCTTAAAGGTGATATGAGCGTTATCGGCGGTGATTGTATAATAACGACGGAAGTTTAGCGCCATAAAATGTGTCATAGATTTGGAACTACGCTTTGATGAGAAATGTGTATCAAAGCTATCTTAGAATAAGTATGGATATCGAAAAATGGAGGACATAAAAAATGTCATTGTATGAACAGTTACTCAACAAAGAAGAAAGTCTCTCACTTGTTGGTCTTGGTTATGTGGGCATGCCGATTGCAGTCGCTTTTGCAAAAGAAGGAGTGAATGTTATTGGTTTTGACCTCAATGCTGCAAAGATTGACCTTTACAAGTCCGGAATAGACCCGACAAATGAAGTTGGTGACGATGTAATTAAGAACACTAATGTTGAGTTTACATCCAATGAGTCCGACCTCCGCAGAGCTAAATTCCACATTGTGGCGGTCCCCACACCCGTCAATACCGACCATACTCCGGATCTCACCCCCGTTATTGGGGCATCTGAGATTGTCGGTCGTAATTTGACAAAGGGTTCTGTAGTTGTATTCGAGTCCACTGTTTACCCGGGTGTGACTGAAGATGTATGTCTACCTATTATTGAGCGTGAATCAGGGCTGAAGTGCGGTGTAGACTTTAAAATCGGCTATTCTCCGGAACGCATTAACCCGGGAGATGCTGAGCACCGGTTGAGGAGTATCACGAAAATAGTCTCCGGCATGAACACAGAAACGGCGGATACTATTGCCGAGGTATACGGACTTGTAATCGAAGCGGGGGTTTATAAGGCCGAAAGTATTAGGATTGCGGAAGCGGCCAAGGTGATAGAAAATGCCCAGAGAGATATAAATATTGCATTTATGAATGAGCTTTCTATCATTTTTAATAGAATGGGGATTGATACGAAGTCAGTGCTCAAAGCAGCTGGAACGAAATGGAATTTTCTTAAGTTTTCACCCGGTTTGGTTGGCGGGCACTGTATAGGGGTGGACCCGTATTATTTGACATACCAGGCCGACCAGATGGGGTATCATAGCCAGGTAATATTGGCAGGC
>CAYVUJ010000062.1:0-7258 GCA_964454825.1 uncultured Lachnospiraceae bacterium
GGGGCGCGGGGGGAAATCTTTTTTCAAAAAGTTTCCCCCCGCATTTTTCACCCCTTAACTTCAATCTTCTCAAGCGGGATATAGCGGCGCAAGACTTCGGGAATCTTCACGGATCCGTCCTCGCACAGGTTGTTCTCAAGGAACGCGATCAGCATACGCGGCGGTGCGACGACGGTGTTGTTCAGCGTGTGCGGAAAATAACGTCCGCTCTCGCCCTTCACGCGGATCCCGAGGCGTCTTGCCTGTGCGTCGCCGAGATTCGAGCACGAGCCGACCTCGAAATATTTCTTCTGACGCGGAGACCACGCCTCCACATCGTAGGATTTCACCTTCAGATCCGCCAGATCGCCCGAACAGCACTCGATCGTGCGCACGGGGATGTCCATCGAGCGGAACAGATCGACCGTGTGCCGCCACATCTCATGGAAATAGCGCATCGACTCCTCCGGACGGCAGATCACCACCATCTCCTGCTTCTCAAACTGGTGGATGCGGTACACGCCGCGCTCCTCGATGCCGTGCGCGCCCTTCTCCTTGCGGAAGCACGGAGAATAGCTCGTCAGCGTGAGCGGCAGTTCGGCCTCTTCCACCGTCTGACCAATGAATTTGCCGATCATGGAGTGCTCGGACGTGCCGATCAGGTAAAGATCCTCACCCTCGATCTTGTACATCATGGCGGACATCTCGTCAAAGGACATTACGCCCGTGACGACGTCCGAGCGGATCATAAACGGCGGCACACAGTACGTGAAGCCGCGGTCGATCATGAAATCGCGCGCATACGAGAGGATCGACGAGTGCAGTCTCGCAATGTCCCCGGTGAGGTAATAGAACCCGTTTCCGGCGACGCGGCGGGCGCTGTCGAGGTCGATCCCGGCGAGCTTTTCCATGATATCGGTATGATACGGCACCTCAAATTCCGGCACGGCAGGATCGCCGAAGCGCTCCAGCTCGACGTTTTCGCTGTCGTCCTTGCCGACCGGGACGCTGTCGTCGATGATATTCGGGATCACGAGCATGATCTCGCGCACCTTGGTGGCGAGCTCCTCCTCAAGCTTTTCGAGCTCGGCGAGGCGGTCGGCGGCGGCGTTGACCTTCGCCTTGACCTCTTCGGCCTCATCCTTTTTGCCCTGCCCCATGAGCTTGCCGATCTCCTTGGAGAATCGGTTGCGGTCGGCGCGCAGGTCGTTTGCCTCCTGCTGTGCAGCGCGGCTCTGGGCGTCGAGCTCGATCACGCGGTCGACAAGTTCGAGCTTGCGGTCCTGAAACTTCTTTCTGATGTTGTCCTTGACGATCTCCGGATTCTCGCGGAGGAATTTAATATCAATCATGTCGTTCTCCTGAAATGTAGTGTTATTTTGGGCTGCCGCCCGGCCATGCGGGGGCTACCGCCCCCTGCACCCCTGTTTGGGCCCTGCCCAAACCCGCCGGGGGACCAGTCCCCCGGGCCCCCAACCGATGGGGAATTATTGGTTAGTGCGCTGATCTATAAGTCAGTCCAGACTTCTGTGCTGAGACTTCAAAGTCTGTTCCATCCCTTGTTCAAAGGTTTTTGAAGGGGAGCGCGAGGGGAAATCTTTTTTTCAAAAAGTTTCCCCTCGCATTTTCTCTCCCTTCCTCACCCCTCTGTATACGCGTCGCCGCAGAGCTTCTTGATGATCTCTTCCAGCTCGTCGTTGTCGCCGCAGTCGATCTCGAGGCGCGCCTTGCCGCGCACCCGGTGGAGGTGCACCCGAAGCCCCGACGCATTCAGTATCTTGCGCTCGACCTCGGCATAGTAGTCCACCTGCACACCCGTAGGCTCGCTCTCCTCCGGATGCCTCGATGCCTCGTTCTCCCGCCGCACGGCACTTTCCGTCTCTCGCACAGAGAGTTTACGGCTCACCACGCGGTTCGCAAGCGGCAGTATCTTCTCCTTGTCATGCAGACCCAAAAGGGTGCGCGCGCTGCCGTAATTCAGCTCACCCGACCGCACCATCTCCAGCACAGCGTCCGGCAGATCAAGTATCCGCAGCATGTTCGCAAGGCCCGAGCGGCTCTTTCCGAGCCGTCTCGCCGCCTCGTCCTGCGTCATACCGTAGTTGCGGATCAGCGATTCGTACGCGATCGCCTCCTCCACCGGATTCAGGTCCTCGCGCTGGATGTTCTCGATCAGCGCAAGCTGTGCCGTCTTAAGCTCGTCCGCCTCAATGACGATCACCGGAACCTCGTCAAGCGCCGCCATCTTCGCCGCGCGCCAGCGACGCTCACCTGCGATGATCTCGTAGAACTCGCCGCTGCCCTTGCGCACCAGAAGCGGCTGCAATACGCCGTGCACCGAGATCGAATCCGCCAGCTCCTTCAGCGTCTCCTGATTAAAAACGCTGCGCGGCTGATCCGAGCGCGGCTGGATCATGCCGAGCTTCAGCTTTGTGACCTCCCGGTCGTTTTCGTCGATCATGTTGTCCGCGTAGATCGTATCAAGCCCGCGGCCAAGCCCCTTGTTCTTCGCCATTCTCTTCCCCTCTTCAATATATTCTTTCTATAAGCTCCTTCGAAACGTCAAGGTACGCCTGGCTTCCCTTGGAGTTGCGGTCATAATGATATGCCGGCACGCCGAAGCTCGGCGCCTCCGTCAGACGGACGTTTCGCGTTATCACTGTGCCGAACAGCTTGTCCGCGTAGTATTTCTTCAGCTCCGCCATGACCTGCACGGACAGATTCAGCCGGCCGTTGTACATCGTCACGAGGATCCCCGTGATCACAAGCGAGCTGTTGTAGAGCTGTTTGACCTTTTTGATCGAGTACATAAGCTGTGTCAGCCCCTCGAGCGCGAAATATTCGCACTGCATGGGGATCACAACGCCGTTCGCCGCTGTCAGCGCGTTCACGGTCAGCAGGCCAAGCGACGGCGGACAGTCAATAATGATGACATCGTAGTCCGCGGCGACCGGCGCAAGTGCGTTTGCAAGAGCGCGTTCACGGCTGTCCATCTCGATGAGGTCGATCTCCGCCGCCGCGAGCGAGATCGTCGCGGGGATGACCGAGAGGCCCTCCCATTCGGTGCGGATGATACAGTCCGCAGCAAGCGCCGTGCCGATCATCATTTCGTAGGACGACCGGCGCAGATCGCGTTTGTTGATGCCAACACCGCTCGTCGCATTGCCCTGCGGATCGAGGTCCACCATGAGCACGCGCTTGCCGAGCACAGCACAGCACGCGGCGATATTTACGGCGGAGGTGGTCTTGCCAACCCCGCCCTTTTGATTTGCAAAAGCGATTATGTAAGCCATTGGTGTCAACTTTCCCGGTGATTTGTTTTATCGGCAAAAGCCGGCAGATGTTCGCTCTCCGCCAGCCGTTTTTGCTTAATTTGCAGACATTCGGACCGTTTGGCACGGACAATTCAATCCGCGCGCCAAACACGCCCTGCTTACATAATTATACTCCAATTCGCGCGCAAAGTCAACCCCGCGCGCACAAATTGGCATGTTCCACGTGGAACTTTTGAGAGACACGCGGGACTCTGCCCCGCACCCCGCCAGAGGGACATTGTTCCTTTGGACTCCCAGACAAGGGGCAAAAGTTTAATCTTGTGCGCCGAATCAATGTTTACAACAGACTTCGCACACAACCACAAAGTCCTCCCCAACCCTTGCTTAAAAGTTTTTGAAGGGGAGCGCGAGGGGGAACTTTTTCCAAAAAGTTCCCCCTCGCATTTTCCCTCGCATACTCCCCTCTCCCCCTGTTTCACGTGAAACGCCGCGCGTTTGAGACAACAATGCGGATCTCCACGCCGCTGTCATCCTCGCGGCGGACGGCCTCGGCGGGATATCCGGCGAGGCGGAGCATGCTCACGGCGCGGTCGATGCTGTTGTAAAAGAAGCGCAGGTCGCCCATCACGAAGCGGCGGTGTCCGCGCTCGCTGTCCTCGCCGAAGAGCTCGTGTGCGGCCTCGCTCCGGCGGAGCATGTCATCCACCATTTCCTCGGTCCGGGCGACGTTCATGCGGCGCGCGGCACAGCGCTCCATTGCCTCGCGGCGCAGATCGCCGTCGAGACGCAGAAACGTGCGCGCGTGGCGCTCCGAGAGATCGTGTGATAGAATGAAATCGCGCTCCTTTTCGGTAAAGCGCAACAGGCGGAGCTTGTTTGCCACGCGCGACTGCGAACAGCCGAGGCGATCGGCCAGCTCGCGCTGGGTCATAGCAAGATTTTCGGTCAGGTGCGCATAGATGCGCCCCTCGTCAAAAAAGGTCAGATCGCCGCGCTTGAGCCGCGCAAGCAGAGCGCAGACGGCGCGCTCACGGGTGTTGGTGTTGGTCATGATTTGCCTCCGGTGTGGTGGATTATAATGGAAGTTTTTACGATATTAAGGTGGACAGCCGCATGGCCAGCCGCGCGGGATCGAGGGAAAGCCCTGCCGAATCGTGGCTCAGCACGCGCATACGGGACTGAGAGACAGCGGAGTCTGCACAGACCCGTTTTGCCGGAGTCTGCACCCGGAATGACCGTACACGGCCTGGCAAACGTCATGCCGCCGCAAACCTCATGCCGTGTACACTCAGCCGCCCGGCAGGGGCGGCTGTCGGCACAAGCGTGCCGCCCCGACATATCCCGACATTTGCGCCGTACGCGCTTATATCTCCCGATACCTGCGCCGCGTGCTCCCGCGTGTCTTATCCACATTCTACCATACACCGCGGGCGAAAGTACGCGAAGTGCGTCGCGGCTGCAAAAGAACATTTGTTCCGCAGGTGTTTTCCGCCGGGAGAACACTCTTCCGGCTGTAAAGCGCAGACTCACGGCGACGAAAAAAGAGCCGCCCCGGTGATCCGCTCTCCACTATAAAGTTTTGCGGTGGTGTGCGCTGTCTCAGTGAATTGAACGCCCCGGATGCTCGAAAGCGACGTTGTGAGACTTCGAAAAGGTGCGGTTTCTTTTCCTTTTACCTTTCAAAGTTTTTTGAGTGGAGCGCGAGGGGGGACTTTTTTCGGAGTTCGCTGCGCGAACTCGTAAAGTCCCCCCTCGCACAATTATTTCTTTCCTATATCTCACTGAGCCGCGTCGACGATAGCCGCGAACTTCTCCGGCACGAGCGATGCTCCGCCGATGAGTCCGCCGTCAACGTTCACCTTAGCAAGAAGCTCGGCAGCGTTCTTCTCGTTCATCGAGCCGCCGTACTGGATCGTGAGCGCCTCGGCCGCCTCTGCGCCGTAGAGCGCAGCGACGGTGTCGCGGATGATGCCGCACGCCTCGTCAGCCTGCTCGGGAGTGGCGGTAAGGCCGGTCCCGATCGCCCACACGGGCTCGTATGCGATCACGATCTGCTTCAGCTCCTCGGCGCTGAATCCTGCGAGATCGAGCTTCGTCTGCATTGCGAGGATCTCGGCCGTGATACCCGCCTGACGCTGTTCGAGCACCTCACCGAGGCAGAGGATGACGGTCATACCCGCATCGACAGCCGCGCGGGTGCGGAGGTTGACGGTTTCATCAGTCTCCGCAAAGTACTGACGGCGCTCGCTGTGGCCGACGATGACATAGTTTACGCCGCACTCCTTGAGCATAGCGGCGCTGATCTCGCCCGTGTACGCGCCGCTCTCCTTGAAGTGGACGTTCTGCGCGCCGATCTCGATGTTACTTCCCTCGGCGGCCTTCTGTGCGCTTGCGATGTCGACAAACGGCACGCAGAGGACGATCTTCGCGCCGTCCTTGCCCGCGGTGAGCTCAGCAAGTGCGCTGACGGTTGCCGCCGCCTCAGCGGGGGTCTTGTTCATCTTCCAGTTTCCGGCAATGATAGCCGTGCGTTTTTCCTTAAGCATGATTGTGTCCTTCTTTAATATAATGTTTTTAGGCGGGGGAGAATAACTTTGCGAGTTCGCTTTGCGAACTCCGGAAAAAAGTTTCTCCCCCGGACCCCCTCTTCAAAAACTTTTGAGAGGGGGATTTGGCAGACTTGTTTGTCTGTGCGTGGGGGATTTTCTGAGGTTTGTGTGCTTGTACACGGGAGTTCGTACAAACTCAGATCCGGGGTCCTGGGACATTGTCCCCCGAACCCCCAGAAGGGGTTTGTACAGACTTCACCGCGGGGCAGTTGTCCCAACCCTTCCCTTTAGTCGGGATTCCAAATGGACACCGAGTACGGATAAGGTTCGGGCAGAATGGCGCTTTGCGTCATTCTGCGCTACACGGCAAGTAAATTGGCAGGGCAGAACAAACTTCATGCCGTGTAGGGGGTCTGGGCGACGCCCAGCGGGGCATGGGGCGGAGCCCCATATAAAGCGGGGTGTGGGGGCAACGCCCCCGCATTATTTGAGAGCCTCGGCCGCCTCTCTTTCAAGGTCGCGGCATTCCTTCAGGAACCACACGATCCGCTCGCGGCAGTCGCGCCGGCGCAGATCGCGCTTGTTCTCGCCGTAGACCTGCCAGTGTACATCCCACATCCTGTCGTGGATCGTGTGAAAGCGCTGTGCCGGGATCGACAAATCAAGCCCCGTCGCCTCCTGCGCCTGCTCGAAAAAGCTTGCGGTAAAGGCGCGCCGCTCCGCCATGTCGAACTTCTCCGGGTTGATGTACCGGAACGCCGAGGACGCCGCGCGGTAGTTGCGGTCATCCTCCAAACGGAAGATCCACTTCCACCATACGCCCTCGCCGTAGCCGTATTCCGCAAACGGCTCGTCCCGCTCCGTCAGCATCTTGTACCCTCTCGAAAGCGCGCGCATGCAGATCTCTCTGCGGTCCGCCGCCTCGCACAGTCCGTCGACGAATATCACAGCCTGAAGGCTTTTGAGGAGCTTGGCGGCCTCCTCAGCCTTCGATTTTTTCGCGATGTCGACGCCAATGTACATGTCCCCCGAGTGGGACAGAAGCCGCGCGCCGCCGTCGGTGTATCCGGTGATGAGCCTTGCATGAGCAGGATAAAAAAATATCACCGGCATGTCAGTGAGCAGGTGCTGTACCGTCTCATCCACTATCGTACCGGGGTCGAGATCGCCGTCCTTGATCGCAATTTTCTCATTGCCAAACAGACGGTATTTTATGCCCTCCGCGGCGAAGCAATCGTCAAGAAAGGCATTTTCCCACCTTTTCTCCGCCATCAGATCACAGATACTGTGTCGCAGGGTGAAGCCCTCGCCCGACACACCCATGTGGAAGAAATAGTCGAGATCCATGCGCCAGCCGTCCTCCTCGACGAGCCTCGCGTCCAGACCCATGAAGGTCTTGGTGTTGCTCGGTGTTTCGCTTCAGATCACCAATGGATATGGCAACCTCTTCATCTC
>CAYVUJ010000063.1:0-7245 GCA_964454825.1 uncultured Lachnospiraceae bacterium
AAGACAAAGGAAGAACACATATGTCGTATATAAAGGAAAATTCCTATATTTTTGTCAAGATGACGCTCAATCAGTTTGGCGCGACATTTCTTGGCCTCATGCTGTCGCTTTCGACCTCAAGAGGGCTCGGCGAACCGAACTGGATGTTGGTGCTTGCCGCCTCCACGCTTGCGATTTTGCTCTATATGTATCTGCAATACACTGTGATGTGGGACCTCGGTGCGCGGGATATCATCCGCGTGGAGGGGAAGCGAATGGAGTATAAGCCGCTTATCGGGCTCAAAATGACTGCGATCGCGAACATTCCGAACGCCCTCATCGCCATCGGCGTTCTGCTCGGTTCGATACTTGGCTCCGAGAGGGGACTTTGCCAATATGAGTGGGCCGGAAGCATCGGCGTGATCTGCCGTGCAATCGGCGCCTTCTGGGAGGCGATGTACAACGGCTATGTGATGCGCTTTGCGCCGCGTAATCCCATTATATGGGTGTTGATGCTCATTCCGCCGCTTGTGGCGGGGGGCCTTGGGTATCTCGCGGGGCTCAAGGGCTTCGCCCCCGTCGGACTTCTCGGGATCAAGCCGAAGAAAAAGAAGGATAAGAAATAAAAGTTTCAAATAAGGATATAACCCAGAGTTAAAAAATAACCCAAAGCCTTGAGTAAATCAAAATTACACAGGACTTTGGGTTTTCTTTGTCTGCTTTCAGCGCCTTCGGGACGGACAGCGGTCCGTATTTATCGGTCGAAGGTTCTGTATATTGTACCGCCGTCAATGAAGATATTGTACCTTTCCGGCTTGAACATTAAGGCAATACCGCGCATGACCCTATCGGACGTTCTTCAGTCGTGGTCCGGCGAGCACAGTGTACTTTGGTTCATGAGCCTTTCAGCCTTCAGAAGCTTCAGCTTTCGCTCTAACGCCACATATCCCTCGTCCGGGTCGTCGATGTCTGCCACAGTCTTTTCCATCGGACAGGTATCGGTGCCTTGACGGTTGATTATCCTTTCGGTGAGCTCACCGAAAGAGCACGGTATACTGTGGCTTTCCAGATACTCCTTTGCGCCGCAGGACATGACCTTGCCGTAGACGGCGGTGATCCCCGTCTTCACAAAGAGCATTGCGGCGGCACGGCCAACGATCACATCCGCCGCCGAAAATCCGGCGAGATCGCGTCCGGCGGATATGAACTCCATCATCGGGGCGATGCCTTTTTTGTCGTCGGTGAAGAACTTGCCGTCTTTGCAAAGGCAGATCGAATGCCCCTCAAGATTTTCTATTGCAATTTCGAGATCAGTCATTTTTTTCGCGGATGAGGACGGCGCGAAGCGCAATGATGATCACCGGAACGATAAGCGCCTGGGCGATCAGTCCGGCAAAGCCTGTCTGGATCTGAGCCCACACAACCGACGGCGCAAGCGCGGAGCTGAAAGCAGCCGCGAGCGTGAGAAATACACCCCGACCGACTATCTGAGCGCAGACAACGGCAACGAACGCCCACGCGCCGTTCTCGTTTATCTTCTTTGTGAAAAGTCCGGATATCAGAGCAAAGACGGCGAGCTCTGCCATCATGAACGGGAGGCGGGAGGCGGCGGGCATCGCCGCACCGGAGGCGGAGGTGATAAAAAAGCTCGTGAGCGGCGAAAGAACACCGACTGCAAGCGCCCATTTTGAGCCGAGCAGACAGCCGCCGATCAGCACCGGAAGGTACATAGGAAGCCACTTTACGCCGCCGACCTGACCGAACGCTAGATGTACGATCTGCGGAAGCACAACTGCAAGTGCGATCAGTCCGAGCGACACGGCGCTTTTGAGGGCGATTTTGCCTTTGAGAGATACTCTGCGGATACTGAGTGCGTTTTCAAACATTATTTTATTCTCCTTTTTGCATTGGATAGGTATGGATCTCTTACATGAAAATTATAGCACATTCGGCGTAAAAGTCAATGGGAAAGAGCTTTTTTGCGTCATTTTCGTGCCGGATTCGGTATTATCTCGCAAGCGAATCCGTTCGCGCGGGCATATGCATCGTCAATGGTCGAGATGTCGCCGATATTGTACATAAACACCGTCAGTGTGAGGTCGCTCACCTCGGCGATCTTCTCTCCGGCGGTGATTTTCACCGAGGTAACGATAGTTTCGTCGGTAAATTCGCTGTCGAGAAGATGCGAGTACCACGCTCCCGGAGTCTGATGGATGTCGTCGTATATGTATGTCTCGATGTAGTCCCAATACGCGTCGGTGATGTCGCGCGGCCGCAGGATCAGCTTGGTGCAGTGTCCCTCGGGTGTGTCGAACTCGAGGAGAAATCCCGGACGCAGTTCGTCAGAAAGGTCGTTTTGCCGGAGGCACGCGGACCATATCTCGCCCATGTTCTTCCCGCTGAGCGCTGTCTCGGACGCGGGGAAGGCGCCGAGGACGCACAGGTCACGCCCCTGACTCATGTCGTCCTCATAACGTGACGTAATGGCATAGTCCTCACGTACTCCGGGCTCGCTGTGCGTCATGTTGTAGAGTGCGGCGGGAAAGCTTTTTTGTGTGTCCGGCGTTTCGGGGGCTTCTGAGCTTGCAGAGTCAGTGATGACGGGGCTGTCGGTATTTACGTTGGCGGTGGATGTCGCTTTCGGCGTCGTGCTGTCCGCGGGCCTTTCGGTGTCGATCCTTTGCACCGAGCACGCACAAAGTGCGGACGAAACTGCAATAAGCGCCAAGGCTGTGATGATCCTTTTCATATTCATGACCTCGTCTCGTTTTTATATATTTTACCACCGAAAGCGCAAAAAGGCAAGACTCAGTATTTTTTCGGATGCTGTATCATATATTACATCAGACTTAAAACGCGGATCGGAGACGATGTGATGAAAGAAAAATACATAAAGCCGAAGCTGTCATATGTCACAAAATTTATAGCGGTTGGACTGCTTTTCGGGGTCAGTGCAGGAATAGTCGGTCTTGTTACCGGAAGGGATGCGAATGCGTATGTTCCTGCGGCGTCCCCCTCCGAGTTGTCCGGCCCCAAGGCGCCGGTAGTGGTCATAGATGCTGGCCATGGCGGCGAGGACGGCGGCGCGTCCAGCGACTCGGGAGTGTGCGAAAAGGAACTGAATCTGCAGATATCAAAGCTGTGCGGAGTCATCCTGAAGGCGGGCGGATATGACGTGCGCCTCACCCGGACAGATGACAGACTGATCTACGATATGTACGACGATCTTGAGGATTACAAGGGCAAGAAAAAGGTGTACGATCTGCGCAATCGCATCAGATTTGCCGAGGAGGCTGAGGCGGACGTGTTTGTCAGCATACATATGAATAAATTCTTCCAGCCGCAGTACAGCGGACTGCAGGTCTATTACTCGCAGAATAATCCCGCGTCAGAGGAGTTTGCAAACGCGGTGCAGGGAATTGTCAAAGATCATCTCCAGCCCGAAAACACGAGGGCGACAAAGATGTCGTCCTCGTCCATCTACATACTGAAAAACATCAAGATCCCCGCGATCCTGGTGGAGGTGGGATTTCTCTCCAACCCGGTGGACCTCAGGAATCTGACCGATGACGTGTACAGGGTGAAAATGTCCGCCTGCATAAGCGCTGCGATCGCAAACAGTTTCGCCGGATGAAAATAATACCCCGCAGACCGTGTGATCTGCGGGGTATTTTCATTTTTCGTTGAATCTGGAAAGAAAGGCTTTCGTTCTTTCGGAGTGCGGGGATTCGATGACCTGGGCGGGAGTGCCGAATTCCTCGATGACTCCGTCCGCCATGAACATGACTTTGTCGGAAACATCCCGCGCAAATTCGATCTCATGCGTGACGATGATCATGGTTCGGTCGGAGTTCTTCAGCTCCCGGATCACGCGCAGCACCTCGCCTGTCAACTCCGGATCGAGAGCCGAGGTCGGCTCGTCGAAGCAGAGAACATCGGGCTTGAGTGCAAGCGCTCTTGCGATGGCGACGCGCTGCTGCTGACCGCCGGATATATTGCACGGATACGCATCCGCCTTCTCGGCGAGTCCCACAGAGCGCAGAAGCTCTGCGGCCTTTTTTCGGATCAGCTCCGTCACCTCGCGCTTGGAGGTGAGCCCCTCGTATGAGCCGTTTCGCTTTAATTCCGCTGCGGCGAGAAGCTCCTCGGCGAGCGTGATGTTCTTCATAACAGTGTACTGCGGAAACAGATTGAACTGCTGGAAAACAAGCCCGAAATGGAGTCTTTTCATGCGGATGTCGCGATCGGTTACCTTCGCGCCCTGCGAGCTGTCGAACAGAACTTCGCCGCCTACGGTGACAGTGCCGTTCTGCGCCGTCTCCAGAAAGTTGAGACACCTAAGCAGCGTTGTCTTTCCGGAACCGGAGGAGCCGATCACCGAGAGTATCTCCCCTTTTTCCACGCTGAAGGAGATATCACGAAGCACCTTCGTGTCCCCGAAGCTCTTTTCCAGATTTTTTACTTCAAGAAAAGCCATATTCCGTCAACTCCTGTAATAGCTGAGCTTCTTTTCCGCATACCCGAACAGCAACGTCAGCAAACCGTTGAAGATCAGATAAAACACTGCCGTGTAGAAGAGCGGCCAAAGAAGTCCCTCGAGCTTGATGAACTGCTGAGCACTCCAGATGATCTCATAGACCGCTATGATGCGGGCAAGGGAGGTATCCTTTACGAGAGTAATAAACTCGTTGCTCATCGGAGCCAGGATACGCTTGATCACCTGAAGCAGTACGATGCGGAAGAATATCTGTGTCTTTGTCATGCCGAGAACCTGCCCCGCTTCGTACTGCCCCTTCGGGATGCTGTCGATCCCTCCGCGGAATATCTCCGAGAAATAGCAGGCGTAGTTGATAATAAAAGCAATCAGCACGGCGAGGAAGCGGTCGAAAACATGCCACGTGGCGAGCCATTTGACAAGGAAGAAATCCGAGCCGAGTCGGCTTGCCCACTGACCTATCAGCCCCGGGCCGTAGAATACCACGATAAGCTGGAGCATGAGAGGAGTTCCGCGGATGACCCACACGACAAAACGGCACAGATATTTCACCGAGCGAAAATGTGAGCGGGAACCGAAGCATATTATGAGCCCGAGCGGAAGCGCGAAGAGAAGCGTCAGCGCAAAGAGCGAAAGTGTTGTCTGGAAGCCCTTCAAAAGGTCCAATGTAACATTAAGGAACATATATTACCCCGGAAATCAGACCGTCCTTGCGGTCCTTCGTATGTATTGTTGGGGCATTCCCGCCTTGCGGGAATACCGCCTTACGAGAAGCTCGTCCCGCGACGATCCTGTATCGCGAGACGAGCGTTGTGATTGTCTTACTTTACGAGAGTGAGCTCGTACTTCGCAGCGAGAGCGTCGAGAGTTCCGTCGCTCATGAGTTCAGCCATGATCTTGTTTACCTCTGCAACCATGTCGGAGCCCTTGCGGAATGCGATGCCGTACTCCTCGGTGCTGAGCTCAACTGCATAGGCGAGATCAGCGTAGCTCGTGCCTTCGCCGGTCATTGCGTTTGCCATGGTGATGTCGATAACAGCCGCGTCCGCGCTGCCGCTCTTGACCTCAAGAAGCGCGTCGGACTGAGTGTTGACAGCAACGGGATTGTACTTGAGCTCCTGAACCTGCTTTTCGCCGGCGCTGCCTGCCTCGACTGCGAAGGTCAGATCCTTCATGGACTCGGCGTCAGGGTACTGCTCGATCTTATCCTTTGCCATTACGACGACCTGAGCGTTCTTGACATAGGGATTGGAAACGTCGGAGTTGGCCTTTACGCTGTCGTCAATGGTCATGCCGTTCCAGACAGCATCGATAGCTCTGGAATCAAGCTCCTGGAACTTGTTATCCCAGTCGATGACGATGAACTCAGCCTCAACACCGAGCTTCTGGGCGACAGCCTGAGCAAATTCGGTGTCAAATCCGGTCCACTCCTTGTTTTCATCCTGGAAGTTCATGGGCTCGTAGACAGTGACGCCGATGATCATCTTTCCCTTGCCCTTTACGTAGTCAAGGTCGGACTCGCCGGCAGTTCCGGTGCCCTCGCCGCTTTCCTTGTCGTCGCCGCCGGGAGCGGCAGTGTCGGAGGTGCTGCCTGTAGCCTTGTTCTTGTCGGCAACGTTGTCGGATGTCTCGGTCTTGTTTGATGCGCAGGACGCAAATGCGAAGCAGAGCATCAGAGCCGCGAGCATAAGTGCGATAAATCTTTTCATTTCTTTCACCTCGGGTTTTACCCAAATAAAGTATACGATAATTATACACTATTACTTTAACTTTGTAAAGTGGTAAATTCATAATCTGTAAAATTTTCGAATAACTCGGCCTATTTTGTTGACTTTTCGGCGATCTGTGATATAATAAGTTGTCAAATAAAAAAACAGCGCCCACAGACGGCGCGGGAACGAGGCAGCTTATGTTGGCAAAGACACCTCCGATGGGATGGAATTCATGGAACACCTTCGGGCCTAACATCAATGAGAAGCTTATTATGGAAATGGCCGATGTGATGGTGGACGAGGGCTACCGCGACGCGGGATACGAATATCTGGTAATCGACGACTGCTGGTCAAAGCGCGTCAG
The DNA here is from genome assembly GCA_964454825.1 of uncultured Lachnospiraceae bacterium. GTDB lineage: Bacteria > Bacillota > Clostridia > Oscillospirales > CAG-272 > UMGS1312. The sequence goes on from CAYVUJ010000063.1 coordinate 6,551, forward strand.
AGAGAACGGACTTATCGTCGCCGATCCGGAAAAGTTCCCCCACGGTATGAAATACGTCGCGGATTACGTTCACTCCAAGGGACTTAAATTCGGTATGTACTCCGCCGCCGGCGTTATGACCTGCGCGGGATATCCCGGAAGCTACGGTCATGAATATGAGGATGCAAAGCAGTTCGCAGAGTGGGGAGTCGATTACCTCAAGTACGACCTCTGCCACTTCCCGGGATCGGGTGATGTCCGTAACTGCTACCTCAAGATGAGCATGGCTCTGCGCGCGACCGGAAGAGAGATTCTCTTCGCCGGATGCACCTGCGGTGAGCATGATCCGTGGGACTGGATGCGCTCCGTCGGTGCTCATATGTACCGCAGTCAGGCGGATATCACGGACGAGTTTGAGTCTTTCCGTTATATCGCACAGTGTCAGCTCCCGAACTTCAAATATTCCGGTCCGGGGTGCTTCAACGACATGGATATGCTCGTTGTCGGTATGTCCGGCGAGGGTAACGTCAGCCATAAGGGCGGATGCTCCGATCAGGAATATGCGATGCATTTCTCCATGTGGTGTCTGTGGGGAGCGCCCCTTATGATGGGTGCGGACCTTCGTAAGGTTAATCAGGCATGCAAGGACGTCATGCTCAACAAGGACCTCATCGCGCTCGATCAGGACCCCGAGGCAAGACCGCCGTACTATGAGG
>CAYVUJ010000064.1:0-7234 GCA_964454825.1 uncultured Lachnospiraceae bacterium
CCGCTATGCGAATTCCGGCTTTATGAATTACGTGGAGGTGGCTTAAATGGAACAGATTATAGAATATGAATCTCCGGAGATGGAACTCATTCTCGTCGACGACAGTGACGTCATTACTTTAAGCCTTGACGGTTTCGGTCAAGGTGGCGGAATTGACATTGATAACCCGTGGGGTTTCTAATAATTAGGATTCATACGAATACGCGGAGGTGCGTGGAAGTTATATTTTCCGCACCTTCTTTTCTCGTTTATACACGATTAAAAAGAGAGGACAACTGAAATGAGAGTCAAAGACGGTTTTGTACTCCGGGAGGTTGCGGGACAGGTCATGGTCATTGCCACTGGCGAGGCAAGTAAGGATTTTCACGGTATGGTAAAGCTCAACGCAACCGGGAAGCGCATTTGGCAGGGCGTCTCTGATGGACTGAGTTCCGAGGATATTGCTCGCTTACTTGCGGCCGAGTATAACGTCAGCGAGGAGCAAGCTCTTTCCGATGTGACCGTCATGGTCGAGCGCATGCGGCAGGCGGGTTTTCTGTGCGAATGAACGACGATTGGGACATGCCCAGGAAACGAGAGTGCATGAAGATCGAGGATGTCCTCGACGAGCAGGGCGTGTATGTGAGCACGACCTCTGGCGTCAGCATGTACCCTATGCTTCGTGACCGTAGGGACACGATCGTGCTGTCGCCGTGCTCCGGCAGGCTGAAAAAGCACGATGTTCCGCTGTACAGGCGCGGCGACGAGTATGTATTGCACCGCATAATAAAGGTCCTGCCGGATTCGTATGTCATCCGCGGCGACAACTGCGTTCACAGCGAGCGCGGGATAACCGACGGCGATATTGTCGCTGTACTGACAGGTTTTTACCGCGACGACGTATACGTTGACATGAGCGCATTTTCGTACAGACTCTACGTACAACTGTGCCGTGTGTCGTATCCGATAAGATTTGTTTATTATGGCGCAAAGGCTTTGGCGGCGCGGATTCTGAGGGCTGTCAGACCGACACGCTGAGGGTGACTCTCAGAGTTTGAAATTTTACCGCGGTAGGCAGGTGAACTGCCGTGATCGGCGGAGGAACGGAGATAATGATGCGCGTTATAAAGGTTATATCGATAGTGCTCGCTCTGATAGTGGCGGCCGGGTTGACGATTGCGCTTATTAAGAATCACAGCCGCGAGGCGGAGCTTATTGAAAATTCTGTTCAGCTTGAGAATGTGCTCAGGCCACTGTATAAGGAGATCAGCGATCTTGAAGACAAGAGAGTTGACTTGGAGAACGAATTTCAGAGAAAGATAGACGGGAAGGCGACTGTGTCGTTTTTATATACGGAGCCGGTCTGTGCGGTGTATGATGCTATGTATCCCGAGATGAAGGAATACGACTACCGCGGCACGGTTGCTCTTTCGAATGATGCTTTCCCCGGTACTGACGGCTATATGAGTATCGAACAGCTTTCCTGCATGCTCACTGATGGATGGAAATGGAGTGTCACATTCCCCGCTGACTCTGAGTCTCCAGAGGAGGATGTGGGACGCCTTCTTGAGCGCGCCGAGGCCGCGGGCATTGGCAGGACTTCTCTGATATATTTTCCTGAAGGAAGCTATTCAAAGAAATATGATGAGTGGCTTGTGGCGAGCGGATTTACGGCTGTCATGCATCACGCTGAGGAGCAGATGCCGGTAATTGCTAAAGGCGGTACTGCCGACGGAATATTTTATCAGTGCTCAGTTCACTGGCGTTTAACAAACCGCAGAAGATACCTCTCGGCGGCTATTTCGGAGTTTGGGAGCGTCGCCTTTGAGGTGCATATCCGTCCCGAGTACGTCGCAGGCGATACGTCATATCATACATCAATGTTAGAAGTGCTCGAGGAGTACTCTTCATCGGACGCTTTGAATGTGATGACTCCTGACGAGGCGAATCAATACCACTTGTCGGTCGAGGCAGGCAGAGACGGTCACAAAGAGGAATGCCGGAAGATGAAGGAAGACATAAACGCGCAGATTGACGCGGTCTGGGCTGAGATAGAGCGCGTCCGTAGTCAATTCGCCGAATCGGTTGCGGATTGAGTTGACACGGCAAGGGTGTGGCGTTGACAAAAAAAACTGAAGCGAGATCCGCGAGCTGATCTCTCGCCACAATAGCGGTTGAAACAATAAACAAGCGGCTGTTTTGCACGACTGTGCGATGCGGCCGTTTTTTTAAGACTGAGTTTTGAGTTTGAGCTGGTTTAGCGTGATTTTTGAACTGAATCAAACAGGAAAGGTGGTAGTCGCTGTCAGATCGCCGTGTATAAAAAACGCCGCCTTCGCGCAAACTATGTGTGAAATATTTGCCGAAAGGGGCTCAGATTCCAATGAACAAGCAAACCTATGTGAAACACGCCCAAAACACCGCCAAGCCGTCACCGATCGCGAAGAATGTCATCATGGCGTTTCTCGTCGGCGGCGCGATCTGCGTTATCGCGCAGGGCTTACGAGACGCATACCAGATGTTCCTTGGCAAGGAGGACGCCGCGGCGCTTACCTCCGCCACGCTGATATTCGTCGCGGTGCTTCTCACCGGACTCGGTATCTTCGAGCGTATCGCGAAGCATGCCGGCGCGGGGACGCTCGTGCCGATCACGGGCTTCGCGAATGCCGTCGCCTCCTGCGCGATCGACTCCAAGTCGGAGGGCTTTGTCCTCGGCGTCGGCGCGAAGATCTTCACCATCGCCGGGCCGGTCATCCTCTACGGATGTGCGGCGGGAAGCATTTTCGGAGTGATCTATTATATTGTGGGGTTGTTCTGAAGGTTGATTGTCCTATAAATGGGACAACAACATCTCATGAAATGAATCTTGCGCACGTCTGTCCGACAAATCGGACAGGCGTTTTGCTATAATTGTGTCAGAAACAATTAAGAGAAAGGCAGGAGCGCACGGTGAAGGAGAGACTTTATACCTTTGTTGTATCCTCGGTATTGCTTGTCGGGACGATACTTGCCACTTGGGGTGTGCTGATCGTTCTTGACAGGATCATGTCAATATTCGGACTCTGAGCATTCTCGGGAAGATCGGACGTAAAGACTGCCGGCAAGTCATTTCGCTGCCGGCTTAAAAAGGTTTTCGAGTACGGAACGCAGGATCATATCGTTTTTTGTCGAATCTGTCATTTCAAGAGCCTGAAATCATCGCAAACTCTATTGTTTTTGGCGGTTTTGTTGACTTTTTGACCAAAATGTGCTATACTAAGCTCACCGTATCTTGCTACGGAATCGATAACAACGGAGTGGAATGTCCGAATGGATCCTCTTGGGCGATGTATCGCTGTTTACGTGATTTTTCTCTTGCTTTCAGCCGTTTTCTCTGTCTGCGCCGCAGTGCTCAACACTCTGCGCTCCCTTGATGAGGATGAAAAGGAGGATTCGGCGATAAGCTGTCTCTACGCAAAAAAGAACCTCTATCGCTTCCGCCTGTGCGCGGCCTCGGCGATCTGTGCCGTGGTCTGCGGCGGCGCGGCGTGGTATGCCTTTTTTGACCGCTTCTTGGCGCTTCTTCCGAATGCACTGCCTTTGGCGGCGATTTTGTTTTTAATTATCTGCGCATTGCCGACGGCGCTCGCCGGTGTTTTTATCCCCTGGGCGCTTGCCGAGCATTATCCTACGTCAAACCCTGTTTATTCTCTTGCGTATTTAGCAAAATCTGCGGCATTCGTGCTCACGTTTTTGCCGGAGCTTTGCTTCCGCGGAATATTGCGGCTTCTCGCAATTGAGCCAGACACCGCACGAAATGATGTGACAGAGCAGGAGATCCTCCAGTTGGTCGACGAGGGCGAGAGCTCCGGCGCGATCGACTCCGAAAAGCGCGAGATGATCGAGAACATATTCGATTTTTCCGAGCATTCGGTGCGCGAGGTTATGACGCACTACATGGACGTTGCGGCCATCCGCTCCGACGCTTCCGACGCCGATATCATCTCGCTTATAAGCGAGACGGGGTACTCGCGCTACCCGGTCTACAGCGACGACATCACCAAGGTCACGGGAATTCTGATTGCGAAGGAATTTCTCTGCGACAGCCTCTCGTCGTCGCCGCGCGGTTTTGCGGCGCTTGTACGCAAGCCGCTTTTCGTGCCGGATACAATGCAGACCGCTGAGGTTCTGCGCCGCATGAAGGGATGCGAACAGCATATGGCGCTCGTGGTCAACGAGTACGGTGAGGCTCTCGGTCTCGTCACAATGGAGGACCTGCTTGAGGAGATCGTCGGATCGATCTATGACGAGACCGACACCTCCGATGACCGCGAGCCAGAGGTGAGGGCGCTGGGGGACGGCTCGTTCGAGGTCCATTCCACGTTGTCGCTCGACGATCTCGAGGAGGCGGCTGAGATCGAGCTTCCGGAGGTCGACGGTATCGACACTGTGGGAGCGCTTGTGTTCTCGCACCTGACGACGATCCCTGACGACGGCGTACCGATAGATGTGGAGACCGACGAGCTGTGGCTCCATTCCGACGGACTGAGCGATCGCCGGCTGGAGAATGTGATCGTGCGCGTAAAGGAAGTGCCGCAGGCCGAGGAGGACTGAGAATGTCCCGGAGACGCTGAGCCTGAGCGTGACTGCGCGGTCTAAGCCTCCGGGAAGGCCGAAAACGACCGAATCCGTCGAATCGGCCGGAAACGACCGTATTCGACGGGATGTTTTACCCAAAAAGTCTTGACTTTTCGGCACATTTTAGTATATACTTAACATGTGAAAATAAACCTAAAAGGAGATAACATTATGTCTGTTTTGGATGAAATCGCAAAGGGCGCGTCCTATGCGTCGAAAAAGACCGGAGAGCTGACCGCGCTTGCAAAGCTGAAGCTTTCCCTCCAGAGCGAGAAGGGGAAGCTTACCGATTGCTACACCGAGCTCGGCAAGCTCTATTACGAATTTATTGAAAACGGCACCGATATGTCCGCGGAGATCGCTACCTACGTCACTGCCGTCAGTAACTCGAAGGCACGCATTGCCGAGACTCGCGCACGTATTGCCGAGCTTCAGGACAATGTGATCTGCCCCAATTGCTCCGCAAAGGTGCCGAGGAATTTCGCGTTCTGCCATGCCTGCGGCAAGAAGCTGGAGAAGGAAGCAAAGGAAGAAACGGACGAAACGAAATACTACGCGGAGTAAGCTCCGTGCAATCGTTATTTGTTTGATTCAAAAAGTCCTGCCGGAGCCGATCGCGCCCGGCAGGACTTTTCGGTATACTCAGTTTTATTGTGCCGCAGCTCTTATTCAACAGTGTATGCACCGTCCTGCGGCTCCGGTGCGATCATTATTGATGATGGGAATACCACATTATTGCCTGACGACGTCAGGGTGGTTTGGAATAAGTCATTACGGCAGTAAAATACATACGGAGGCAGAAAATGTCTGATTACATAATGGACCTGCGCAAGGTCGTTGGACACCGTCCGCTTTTGCAGGTCGGTGCGAGCGTGATCGTTGAGAACGGAGACGGCCAGGTACTGCTCCAGCTTCGAAGTGACAATCATTGCTGGGCATATGCGGGAGGCTCCGTTGAGCTTGACGAGGTGGTGGAGGATGCCGCGCGCCGCGAGCTCTTCGAGGAGACGGGCCTGCGGGCGAACACGCTGGAGCTGTTCGGCATCTTCTCCGGAAAGGACACACATTACGTCTACCCAAACGGTGACGAGGTGTCGAATGTCGATATCGTCTACCTGTGCAGGGATTACAGCGGCGAGCTGAGGTGTCAGGCGGGCGAGGTCGATGAGCTTCGCTTCTTTGACGCCGCGAATCTTCCGGAGAATATCTCGCCGCCGATCACAGAGCCGCTTAAAAGGTGGGCGGAATCGAAAACACATCTCGGATAGGGGAGAGATACGCACAAACCGAAAAAATATTTCAAAAATGAACCTTTGGCGAAGTGCAAAGCATCTTTATAAGTGAATCCGGATTCAAATAAGGCATGCGGAGGGGAAAATGGACGAATCGCAGAGGATGCTGTTTGAAAGCTTGCTTTTGCAGAACAGAAGTGTGATCGAGCGCTACATCCATTTCAGGATGAGGAGCTTCCACGACGCCGAGGATGTGATACAGAATACGTATCTGAAGGCATTTTGCGGCTTTGAAGCGCTTCGGGACAAAAATCTGTTCAAAATGTGGATTCTTGCCATTGCCAGAAATGAGTGCAATTATTATTTTCGGCGCAATTCGGCGAGATCCACCGAGCCGCTCGATGATATCGAAAATCTTAGCGATGGCGAGCGCCCGGACGGTGGCGAGGTGGTGTACGACGTACTTGCAAAGCTTCCGGGAGGATCGGCACAGGTGCTGGAGATGTTCTATCTGCAGGAAAAGAGCATTGCTCAGATCGCCGATGTTCTCGCGCTGCCTGTCGGGACGGTGAAAAGCCGCCTATGCAATGCACGAAAGCGATTTCGGGACATGGCTCCTTCCAACGTTAAAAGCTATTATGCTAAAGGAGATTTCGTTATGGAATATGTTATGAATTTCCCAAAAATCATGCCTGAGCTCAGGCTTGAACGCACAAATGAGCCGTTCTTTCCGGTGAAATGGGAGGAGGACTCCTTCATTGTCCCGCGTGTGGGGAATCGCGCATCTGAGGCGACGTACAGATACCCCTCGGGGAAGGTTACACTCGTATCGACGCTTTATGTTCCGAAGCGGGCGTTTGTGGATGACGTTGAGGGGGTCAAGGTCTGCCGTGATACGTATGTTGTGGGGCGGAACAAGATGAACAAAAACGAGAAGATATGGTACAGTCAGCTCACGGACGAGTATATCCGTACTCTCGCGGTCATAGACGATTGTGATGACTGTGACGAGACACAGATATGGACGCTCTTCGATGGGAATTTTAATGCTGCGGTGAACGGAAATGACTGTATTCACGGCATGCCGACACTTGTCAGCGAAAATCCGCTTGCCGTGAAGGACGGCGAGATCACAGATGTGGAGCAGAATGTCCGGTATACTGACGGAAGGTGGAATGTCACCGTAGGCAAGCGCACCTTTGAGACGGTGAAGCTCGTGATAGCGCAGTGCGGATGTATGTGGTCCGAGTTTTATTTGGACAGAAACGGCCGAACGGTTCTGCTCCGCACATACGAGAGCGAGAGCTGTCTTGATGAAAGCAAGCTGAGCTCGCTTGAAAACAGCGACACCGTAACGGTGAACGGCGAGAGGTATATTCTCACCGAGGATCGCATCAGCGACTATG
>CAYVUJ010000065.1:0-7196 GCA_964454825.1 uncultured Lachnospiraceae bacterium
CTGACCTGCCGGAGCCGCGGGTGCGGTGACGGTGACAGGCTCATCCTCAAGGTGCATCTCTGTCGTAACATTGTCGCCGGCAAAGACGACGACCGCGCTCTCTGCGAGATCGTAGGAGGCGTTTCTTGTTTCCTTCTTGACATTGTGGTCGTAGGTGCCGAGACCGAAGTTATCGAACTCCACACGGTTACCTATGTTGTAGTAAAGGAGAGGAGAAGCGGAAGCGCCGATGGTCTCATAATTGTAAGAACCAACGATTCTGCCGTTTGCATAAGCGGTTATGTTGCCCTCGCCAAAACGCAGACCAAGCTTTACAGCCTCGCCGTACAGGTTAAAGCCGGGAACGAATTCATCTGTATCCTCATCTATCTGTCCTGCCTCGGGAAGCGGAACCTTAGCGTAGACATGGTTGGGATAATTTTCGTCCTCAACAGGGTTGTCACTGTAGAATGTGAGATATGCGTATTCCTCATTATCGTCATCATCGACAGACATTGCGCAGTATCCGAAGTAGTAGACAGTACGGGCGGTCGCAAAACCGGTGGTGAGATCAGTGGTATCGCACAGCCAGAGTCCGGACTCATAGGTGTCGGAATCGCCGTCAGCTTCGACTCTGACGTCGGTCCACATAGTGAGTTTCTTATAGCACCAGCTGGTAGGTTCGTCCTCTTTATCCACAAAGCTGTCATCATCATTCTTGAGATAAAAAGCCTGTGCGATCTTTGCGGTCGACCAACCGCTCATGACGCCGCCCGCGTCCTCATTGTCGCTTTCTTCCACCTGGAATTCGCCGATTCCACCCCAGAAATCTGTGTTTAATCCGTTGTTGAAATCATCGAAATAAATGACCTCAGCGCTAACCGCAGCACTTGCAACAGATGCAAGCATCAAAGCGGCAAGTATGATTGAGATTAACTTTTTCATTTTCTCCATCCTTATTAAAAATTATAATGAGGTTTTTCCTCTTACCGATATTTTAACACAACAACCTCCATATTGCAAGTCTTTTTTTGTATTTTGCGCCCAAGAGGCATTTAATTTTCTCCAAAACACAAACAATTCGTGGAAAACATACCCTTTTCGTAAAAATATTGCCCGCAAAATAAAAAGCGGCAAAGAAAATTGCTCTCTCTGCCGCCGTCTATTTCATTTGCGCCTTTTAAAAGTGAATGCAAATACCAGTCCCAAGGCAAGAGCCAGTACGCTTATCCCCATTACAGGAAAGGAGCTTGCGGATACAGTATCCTGTCCCTGCGGCTGCATTTGACCGTTATTATCCGGTCTGCTGTTGCCATCGGGGCTTTGCATCTGACCGTTGTTATCCGGTCTGACATTACTCCCAGGGCTTTGCATCTGACCGCCGAAAGTGCCTTGCCCGGTACTATTTTCACCGTTCGCAAAACCGGCTAGTGCACCGCCCGGCACCGCTCCGCCGCCGAAATTGCCTTGACTGCCGTCAGGCATAGGCGGTACCGGCTCATCACCCGGACCATTGCTTTCATCAGCATCGGAACTCTCAGAGGGGATATTGCCGGATACATCCGTATCGTCTCCGGCAGTCCGATCATTCTGCGGTTTTTGCATATCACCGTTGAATTTATCTTTACCGCCGCCCATATTCCCCATGGAGCCCATGTCGCTTATCTGCACATCTCCGGCATCGATCAGCGTTTCGGTCTTCTGCGTGTCGGATGTCAGACCTATGGTGCCGTCAAGCTGGCCGCCGATGCTCTGCGCACGGAGCAGGCAGAACTTTTTGAGTGTGGATGCACCGGTCACAAATTCCTCATATGTGCAGAACTTAGTCGGGTCTTTTTCAACGTAGGGCGAGATAATCGAAACTACATCATCGATCATCTTCTCAAAAAAACCGTTGTCAAAATATTCCGACATAAATTCGGAGAAATACTTGTGATACAGTTCGGTGTACTCTTCGTTTTCAAAGATCCACGCTATCATCGGCCTGTCTTCGGTATTGCCGCCGGACACGGGAGAATCAACAGGCCAATTTACAAGGCTCGTCGCGCCGCCTGCCGACTGAAATCCGCCGAAAGCAAGGTTGTAATCCCAGGGGATCATCTGCAGCTGGCCGTTGTTTTCATAAAGATAGTAGTTGTGGATCATCGAGCCGGTATAGCTGTCAAAATTCAAAACAAAGTTATGCACCACAAAATATCGGATAACGGCATCGACATCAACGGTCTCATCTAAATCCTCGCCGTCGTTTAGTTTCTTTAATGCCTTGATCAGACGGGTCTTATCGGTATCTGTAATATCAGTCTTGGCATTTTCGAAAATGTTCGGATAACTGGCGATATCATCATCGATATATTTCAGGAGAACATCATCACTTCCGTTCCTCATACCTGCGCCCATACCGCCGGGCACTTTGCCCTGCATATCCTCGGGTATATCCATACCGTCGGGAGGTGCAAAACCGTCAGGTGGTGTCATTGCGCCCGGCATTCCGCCGCCGAAATTATTGTTACCGTTATCCGGAGGCAAAGGCATACCTTCAGGCATCTGTCCGCCGCCGAAAGCGTCCTGATCATCATCCGGTATCGCCCCGCCGGGCATACCTCCCTTGTTGCCGCCAGGACGTCCTTGGCCCTGCATACCGCCGGGCCTTTGATTATCGGTATTGCCCGGGAGTTGATTGTCGCTTTGGCTGCTTTTATTATCTGTTCCTTCCGATTCGGAACCGTTAAGAAATTCATCCATATCGAATTTTTTGCCGTTTCCGCGGCCGCCGCCCATATTCATACTGTCGGGCTTATAAAGCTCGCCGTAATCCTTGCCGTAATTACGTTGAAGGAAGGATTCCTCCACACCCTCAACCGCAAGATAAAGTCCCCAATCTTCGCCGTTGACCGTGATATAAGCATAACTGCAAAGCGGAGAAGCGACGCCCATTTCGTTCATCATACTGTAAGACAGATAATCCTTCATATAGGTGTTGTCCTGAATGATGTTGTTCAGGCACAATTTATCAAGTCCGTAGTAGGTGTTTGCGTTGTCGTAATGGTCAAACTCTACCTTGAAACTGTAACGGTTGTTTCCATACGACTCGACCTGAGTAAGCGAAGTATTGCCCTTTGCGCGGATTGCAACATTTTTACATGCTTTGTTGTCGATCACAACTGTACAGGCGTAATATTCTTCGCTTTTGCAGTTGGCAATAAATTCATCCCAATCATCCATTACTATGTCGATGTTATGAACCTTCGATGTGTCAAACAGCGTTTTCTCATAACCCATCACAGAAGAGGCCTTCGTGATACCGAATTGCTCGGCATTGATAAAAAACGCAGTCAAAAGCAGCGTCAGTACAAGGACAACACAGCATATTTTGTCAAAATGCCTGTGTGTTGACATACCGTGCCTCCTTACCCCATATATTCGCCGTTATAACTGACGAGTACGGCGCTGTTCACACCCGGAATATTGCTCAGAGCGTTGATGAAATCGGTGTTTTCGCTTGCCATACGGATTTCAAGATTCAGCTCGATCAGACCCTTGGTTGCGCTCTTGCTTTTGACAACACATTTCTGAACGTTGCTGTTAAGAAGCTCGAGCGCTTTCTTTTCGACCATAGAGTCGGCGCAGGAAATAACAACGATATAAGGATTACAGTGGGACTTCTTGTTTACGAATACAAGCAGGATCACACCGATAATAATGCTTCCGATAACGGCAAGCGGAATAAATCCTGCCGCAAGTACGATGCCGGCAGCGATCGACCAAAAGAGAAACGCGATATCAAGAGGCTCTTTAATAGCAGTACGGAAGCGAACGATCGAAAGGGCGCCGACCATACCGAGAGAAAGGACCACATTGGAGGTGACCGCTAAAATAACAACGGTGGTGATCATTGTGAGTGCCACGAGCGTTGTTCCGAAGCTGGAGGAAAACATAACGCCCTGATAGGTCTTTTTATATACAAGAAAAATAAACAGACCGATGCCGAATGCGAGAGCCAGGGCGATCACCATATCGAGAATGCTGACACTTGTAATATTCTCCAGAAAACTTGATTTGAAAATGTCTTTGAAAGTCATAATACTTACTCCTTATAATTTAATAATTCAGCCGTATATTCTGCATGCGGCATATTTTGAAAACGCGCCTGAGCGGCAATTCGGAAGCTGCACGGCATCGCGGATAATGTCGGGAAGAAATTCATCCCACTTCACTTCAAGAATTATCGGCGCTTCACCTACGGGAAGCGTGACACAGTCCGGTTTCAGAAAGTCCGTACAGTTCAGACCCGAACGGATATTGTAGTCAATGGTTACTCTGACATTGCCGGGTGCAAATACAAAGGGTTCTCTTAAATAATCCACGATAGTTTTTGGGCGTAGTCCCTGACTCATCATCTTGCTGTACAATTCCTGAATCAAAGGGACACCGCTGTCTATCATCCAGTCGTAATCACCATTTGCGATCGCCTGCGCCTGTTCTTTTGACAATGTTGTCATGTCCTTCAGACACAAGCCGTTGACCTTGCTTTTTTTCTCTAAATGAATCAATGATGCGTCATTGTTATAATATCGGATACGGAACTTTTCGCGGACATTCACACCGTCGATCTTTTCTCTCAGTGCTTTATCGGATGCGTTATCGAAATATAAACTGCGGATCAGATACCTGCCGTCGATAGCGTGAGCGTCCCGTTTCATAACGGCTGCCAACCGCTGACGGAGAACAAGCATATCGCCGTAGCTGATCTCGTGCTTCCATTCGTGCCGGTATTTCATCTTTTCACTCCTTTCTCATTTAGCTTCATAACAAAAAAGCCTCCTGTACTTGACAACATCATTGTACAGGAGGAAGATTGAAGTTTTATTGAAATGCTTTAATTTATTTTACAGTGCAGGCATCTGAACCTTAAACTCCACAAGTCCGTCATAGCAAAGCACCTCGATCTGTCCCTTGTGTGACGAGACGATTGCTTTGGCAATAGCAAGGCCAAGACCGTAGTGCCTGTCCTCACCGTTGCGGGCGGTGTCCGCACGGTAAAAGCGTTCGAATATCTTTGTTCGTTGTTGTGCGGGAATTTCCTCGCCTTTGTTTATTACGGAGAGTTTTGCAAGGCCGTGTTTCTTTGTTAAGGACAAATACACTTCGCCCTGATCTTTGCTGTGGCGGACAGCGTTATCCAACAGAATAGATACGATCTGCTTTAACTGCGTGCTGTTGCCCTCAACCGCTATACCGTCTGAAATATCAGTGTTCAGCACAAGGCCTTTTTCAAAAGCAACGCTTTCAAAGGGCAAAGCTTCTCCGGCAACGATTCGGCTGAGATCGACATGCTCCGTCTGCGGTGTCACATTTTCACTCCGGGCAAGCTCAAGCAGCTGACCGACCAGCAACCCCATTCGCTCGTTTTCATACTGAATATTAGCGAGCCACTGGTTGTCACCGATCTCACGGGACAACAGCTCGGCATTTGCGCTGACCACCGATACCGGCGTTTTCAGTTCGTGTCCCGCATCCGATATAAACTGCTTTTGTTTCCGGTAACTCTCTTCAAGGGGATTCACGATCTTTCTTGCAAGGAACACCGACAAAAAGAAAAACACAACCAAAGCAACAGTGCCGAAGATCAGCGTATAGCGGAACAATGTCAGTGCGCTTTCATTAACAACGGTGTTATCCATAAAAGCGACAAGCATATAGCCGCCTTTGTCTGCCCTGTAAAACGTGAGGTTGTTTTCACTTCCGGTATCTTTACTGCCCTTTATAATGGTCTGCGCCAATTTGCTAAGATCATCATCAGTGTGTACCGTCGGCTGATCATTCTTTATTTCGAGGATCTCGCCGTCATAGGAAAGGGCAACTGTATAAAAGGTCGACAGCCGGAACTTCGGAGAATCGGTAAAGCCGGGATCAAATCCGTGATTGCCGCCGCCCAGGAAGGGTCTGTTCGGCGGCGTCATGCCTTCTGTTGACTGCAAAAGAACGTACATATCCGTGTGAGCTCTTAACATTTGCTCATTCTGTCTTGACATTTCAATATAGCTGGAGGCATAGATCACGCTGAGTGTTCCCACCCACAAAAGCACGAGGACGGACATGATGGCGCAAACGATCTTTCTTCTTGATCTTTTAAACATCGTCACACCTCAATTCATACCCGATACCACGCACCGCTTTGATCTCTGTTTTTGCTTCCACAAAGGCAAGCTTCTTGCGGGTAAATGACATATATACTTCAACATTGTTGTATTCGGCGTCGCTTTCAAAGCCCCAGATTTTCACTGCAAGCTGTTCACGGCTGAGGATCTGACCGCCGTTTGCTATTAGGTATTCAAGGATCCGGTATTCCTTTTCACTCAGCCTTACGCTCTGTCCGTTTGCAGCGCATGACAATGTAAGTGTGCCTGTATCAAGGGTGATATCGCCGTAGGAGAGCACGCCGTCGGTTATACCGAGCGTCCGTCTGCCGAGAGCACGGAGCCTTGCAAGCAGTTCCTTTGTCATAAAGGGTTTGGTTAAGTAATCATCCGCACCGCTGTCAAGACCGTTCACTTTATCGTCAAGCTCTGCCTTTGCCGTAAGCATCAGTATCGGTGTTGCAATTCCTCTGCTGCGGGCCTTTTTCGCGATCTCATAACCGTTCATTCCGGGGAGCATGACGTCAAGAATAGCGATGTCATAGATATTGCTTTCAATAGCGGATAGACCGTCAATGCCGTTTGCATAGTGATCGATCTCATATTTCTCAAGGCGTAATATCTCACATAACGCCTGCGCCATTCTTTTTTCATCTTCAACGAGTAAGATCCTCATAGTGACACCCCCATTTATTATATCATTCCATTAGATTATACCACGAAGCAAAAATGCTTGCTTGCAAGGGCATTTTTGCGAGGCCGTCAATGACGCAGACCGTGCAAAGCACGGGACAAGCGAAGCTGTAAATCATTGCGAAGCAATGATTTCTGCGTCCATTATACCACAAAAGATTGAAAAATCGTTGAAAAATTTGAAAAAGCTGAGCAAATGCAAGCTATATCTTGTTTAGTCGGAAAACGCCGGCACAGTCTTTCGACCATACCGGCGTTTTTTGTCCTGTTCGGTTTTCGTTTTATCCGTTAAGGATATCCCATTTACCGGGAGTTTTTTCGTAATCGACGTCGACTTACTTACCGCCGAGCATTATCTTCATGATGAGGATAATGTCCTTTGCGTTG
>CAYVUJ010000066.1:0-7153 GCA_964454825.1 uncultured Lachnospiraceae bacterium
CACGAGCTTGGCGGAGTTCAGGGTCTTATCACATATATGCGTACTGACTCATTGCGTGTGGCGGCAGAGACGCAGAATGCCGCACGCGACTTCATTTTGGAAAGCTACGGGGATCAGTATTTGCCGAAATCGGTCCGCAATTATACCACCCGTGCGAACGCGCAGGACGCACACGAGGCGATCCATCCAACAAAGATCACACTTACGCCGGATTCGGTCAAAAAAATGCTCTCTGCGGATCAGTATAAGCTTTACAGACTGATCTGGAACCGCTTTGTAGCAAGCCAGATGGCCTCTGCCGTGCTTGATACGGTCAACGCTGATTTTGAGTGCGCGGATCACACTTTCAAGGCCAGCGGCTATGTCGTAAAATTTAAGGGCTACACCGCGCTGTATGAAGAGAGCGCCGAAACCTCCGACAAAGAGAAGAATGTCAAGCTCCCGAACATCTCTGAGAATACAGAGCTTGACGCTAAGGAGATAATCCCGGAGCAGCACTTCACAGAGCCCCCTGCAAGATATACGGAGGCAACGCTCATCAAGTTCCTTGAGGAAAAGGGGATAGGCCGCCCGAGTACATTTGCCACCATCATCACGACGATCACATCAAGAGACTACGTCAAGCGTGAGGGCAAGGCGCTCAGGCCGACAGAGCTCGGGGAGATCACAACAAAGCTGATGATCGAGTCGTTCCCGGATATCGTTGACTATAAGTTCACCGCATCGATGGAGGATAAACTTGACGAGATCGAGAACGGAAAGGCTTCGATGCATGACACCCTCGCGGATTTCTACAGCGGCTTTAAAAAAGAGCTTGACAAGGCCGAGGAGACGATCTCGAGGGGGGACATTGAGCTTCCGGTCGAAGAGACTGACATTATCTGTGAGAAATGCGGCAGCAGGATGATCGTCAAAAACGGTCGATACGGAAAGTTCGCTGCGTGCCCCAATTATCCTACATGCAAAAACACCAAGCAGTTAAAGAATCCGTCCGATGATGAAAAGAAGGAAGTGGAGCTTGCTCCGTTCAAGTGTGAGCTCTGCGGCTCTGATGTCGTTCTCCGCCAGGGAAGGTACGGCAGCTTCTATGCATGTACGAAGTATCCCGAGTGCAAGTTCACGAGACAGAAGATCCGCACCATCGGTGTGCCGTGTCCTCTCTGCGGAAAAGACATTGTCATGAAGTACGGAAGAAACAAGAGTGTGTTTTATAGCTGTTCGGGTTATCCGGAGTGCACATTCTCCACATGGGATATCCCGCTGAACGAAAAGTGTCCGAATTGTGCTGCGCCTCTGTATCAGAAAAAGAGCAAGGGTACCATTGTCTGCAAGACGGAGGGGTGCGGCTATAAGCGTGAGAAAAAGGATGACGATGTTCAATGAGTGAGCAGGTCAATGTTATTGGTGCCGGTCTTGCGGGCTCGGAGGCGGCATGGCAGCTTGCAAAGCGCGGAGTTAAGGTACGGCTTTTTGAGATGAGGCCGGTGAAGCGATCGCCGGCACACAAGACTGAGCTTTTCGCGGAGCTTGTATGCTCGAATTCTCTCAGAAATTCCGCGGTCTTTTCCGCCATCGGGCTTCTGAAGGAGGAGCTGCGGCGGCTCGGCTCCATAGTTATCGAGGCCGCGGATCGCTGTGCGGTCCCGGCGGGCGGCGCGCTTGCCGTCGATCGGGATGTGTTTTCGGGGTATATAACCGACAAGCTTACCTCACACCCGAATATTGAGTTGATCCGCGGGGAGGTAAGCATGCTTCCGCGCGGTGAGATGACGATCGTGGCGACAGGACCGCTTACGTCCGATGCTCTTGCCGAGGATATAAGCCGTCTTATCGGCGACCGCAGGCTGTATTTTTACGATGCCGCAGCGCCTATCGTTGACTTTTCGACGGTCGATATGAGCAAGGCGTTTTTCGCGTCCAGATACGGCAAAGGTAGCGCCGATTATATCAACTGCCCGATGAACGCAGAGGAATACGCCGCCTTCTATAACGCGCTCATAAGCGCGGAGTGTGCGCATCTGCATGAGTTTGAGGACGATCGGCTGAAGGTGTTCGAAGGATGTATGCCCGTTGAGGAAATGGCTCGGCGCGGCGAGGATACGCTCCGCTACGGTCCGCTCAAGCCTGTCGGGATCAGTCATCCGACCACAGGTGAGAAATACTACGCTGTGGTCCAGCTTCGCAGGGAGAACAACGAGGGAACGATGTTCAACATCGTCGGATTTCAGACGCATCTGACATTTCCCGAGCAACGCCGTGTTTTCCGTATGATCCCGGGCCTTGAGGAGGCGGAGTTTTTGCGCTACGGTGTCATGCACCGCAATACGTATATTGCCTCGCCCGGTTTTCTTGCGGCGGATTATTCTGTGGTTGGCGAACCCACGCTGAAATTCGCAGGGCAGATGACCGGCGTGGAGGGGTATGTCGAATCGTGCGCGTCCGGGTTTGTTGCCGCCATCACCACCGCTGCCTCTCTCGGCGCGGCGCCGGCTGTTGAGTTCAGTGACAAAACGATGATCGGCGCAATGGCGAAATATGTGTCATCGGGTAACGAAAGCGGGGATTTTCAGCCGATGAACGCGAATTTCGGCATCATTGCGCCCCTTGATAAGAAAATAAAGGGCGGAAAACGACCGCGTTACGACGCGTATGCGGCCCGCGCTCTCGAGGAAATAGACAGGATTTGCGCACTTATAAAGTGAATTTCAGTGTTTCGGAGGATAAAATGGACACTCTTCCGCTTGACAGACAGCTTCTTTCAAAAAGAATAGGATACCGATTTAAGAACGACGAGCTTTTAACTACAGCTCTTACCCATTCCTCCGCATCAAACGAGGGACATTCGAAAGGTCTTTTGCTGGAATGCAACGAGCGTCTTGAGTTTCTCGGCGATTCAGTGCTTTCGCTCATCGTTTCCGAGTATCTTTACGAGCATTACGGGCATATCAACGAGGGTGATATGTCGAAAATTCGCGCCGCTGTGGTGTGCGAGAGCGCACTGGCCAAGTATGCGAGGGAGATCGCGCTCGGAGATTACCTGTTTCTCGGACACGGAGAGGAAATGAACCGCGGACGGGAACGAAGCTCCATCACCTCGGACGCGTTTGAGGCCCTTATAGCCGCGATCTATCTCGACTCCGGGAGCATAGATATTCTCCGTGATTTTGTGCTTTCGTTCGTGATAAAGGAGATCGGGGAGATTGCCGCCAACTCATCGTTCGTCGATCATAAGACGGAGCTTCAGCAGATCATTCAGCAGTTGAGCGGCGAGAAGCTGGAATACGTCCTTGTCGGGGAGAGCGGACCTGATCACAGCAAGCAGTTTGAGGTCGAGGCAAGACTCAACAGCAACGTGATCGGCTACGGTAAGGCCTCCTCGAAGAGAAAGGCGGAGCAGCTCGCGGCAAAAGAGGCGCTGACTCTGTTCGGGAAATAATCGGAAATCATACAGAATGCAGAAGGTGAATGAAAATGGACGAGAAAATAATACCCACAAAATTTGAGTACATCGAAATACCGGCTCTGCGCTTTATCGGAATAGATTCATGGCGGACACAAATAGGTTGGAGTGACCTGTGGCGACGCAAAGAAGAATTCTTCCCGAAGCTTGAGGAAATGAAAAATGAAATGAGTTCGGTTCTCCCATACCCTTGTGCCCTTATGCATCACGATGACGGCGAAGTTGACGTTGTTAACCGTTATATAGTAGGCAGATTCTTTAATGCCGATACACCTGTACCGGACGGATATGATTTTTACGATTTAAAGCCGCAAACGATTGCTTTTGCTGTATATGATGATATGGCTGAGGATAAGCTCTGGCAAAGATACGAGCTTACCCGCGACCGGATTTTAAGCGACGGTATCGGAATTCCTTATCCCGTAGGATATTGGCATGCCGAGGTTTATTTTGATAAAACTCCGGCAATTGAAAAAGACGATCTGCCGTTTAGCGGCGGAGTTCTGTTTGCTTGTAACAAATGAAAAGCATAGGATTATAATTGCAATATGTATTGGCACCTACGATAAGGTGCTGTGACAGTTTATGGAAAAAGAATTTTTAGAAAGGATGTGGAGCCATTGTACCTGAAATCTCTTGAACTGCACGGATTCAAATCTTTCCCTGAAAAAACGGTAATCGAATTTGACAGTGGCTCCACGGTCATTGTCGGACCGAACGGGAGCGGTAAGTCGAACATTACCGACGCAATGAGATGGGTGCTCGGCGAGCTGTCGACGAAGAATATCCGCGGGACAAAAATGGAGGATGTCATTTTTGTCGGTGCTGACGGATACCGTCAGATGAATTTTGCCGAGGTATCGGTCACCTTTGATGACTCCGAGCAGCCGAAAAAGCTCAACAGCGAATACGACGAAATAACTGTCACCAGAAGATACTACCGTTCCGGTGACAGTGAGTATTTTATAAACCGCAAGAATGTTCGGTTGAAGGATATATACGAGCTATTTATGAATACCGGTATCGGAAGAGACGGGTATTCGATAATCGGTCAGGGCAGGATTTCGGAAATCATTTCAAAGAAGAGTGACGAGCGCAGAAGCATTTTTGAGGAGACTGCGGGAATATCCAAGTACCGCTATCGGAAGCATGAATCCGAGCGAAAGCTTCAGGAGACGGACGCAAACATGCTCCGTGTCGCCGATATTCTCTCAGAGCTTGAGGGACGGCTCGGACCACTTGAACGCTCGGCTCAGAAGGCTCGTAAGTATATCGAACTTTTTGAGAAAAAGAAGACGGCGGACATCTCGCTGTGGCTGTATGATATGGTCAGGCGGAACGAGGAGATCGCAAAGCTTGAAGCGGACCTTGAGATCTCGAAACATGAGCTTGACATGGCGGAGGATACACTCGCCCAGCTATCCGGACAGAGCGACCGCCTTTTTGAGGATTCACAGAAAAACAAGCAGGATCAGAGCAGAATATACGAGGAGATACGGGCCGTTCGAGAGCAGATACACGCGCTTGAAAAGGACTATCAGCTTCTCGAAAACAATATAGTCCACGAGAAGGATATCATAATTTCCGAGGAGGCGCTCGCCCGGCGTGACATTGAGAATGCCGAAAAGGAAGGCGCGCGTCTTTCGGACACCGAAGAGAGTCTCCGACAGACCGAGGAGCAGTACGCAAGTGCCGGGGAAGCGCTTGAGTCGGCAAAGGCACACAGAGCGGACCTTGCGCAAAGAAGCAGCGATACCAAGAGGGAGATCGCCGAGCTGTTTGAGCAGATCGGCGAGCTTGAGAAGAATCGTTCGGAGATCACAGTCCGTCTCGGCGTCATCGAGAATGTTATCTCCCAGCATACGGAGCGCTCAAAGGCGATCGATTCGGATATCACAAACTTCCAGAGTGAGCTTGACACAAAGCAGGCGAAGCTCGATAAGCTTCGTCGCAGTGTCGCCGATTATGATGTCAGCATCAAGCAGATCGATGATGAGCTTCTTGCGCTCGACAGGAAGATCAATAACAAAGGCGACGATATCAGCATTGCGAAGAAAGAAGGTGACCGACTCGGCGCCGAGAAAAGCGCGGTGGACAGCAGGATAAGTGCGCTTTCAAGAATGTTCGAGCATTTTGACGGATATAATAACAGTGTCAAATATGTCATGAGCGAGGCGAAAAAAGGAACACTTACCGGCGTTCACAGCCCCGTGTCGTACCTGATCAGTGTCGCGGATGAATATACCGTCGCCGTGGAGACGACGCTCGGAGCAGCGCTCCAGGGAATCGTTGTCGATGATGACAGAGACGCAAAGAATGCCATCAGAGCGCTCAAAAATTCATCTTCCGGACGAGCCACGTTTTATCCGATAAGCTCTGTTAGGGGCAGATCGCTGAGCCGTGAGCTCGAAGCGGCAAAGGGGGAGCGCGGCTTTGTCGGTATCGCGAGCGATCTTGTTTCATGCGATGCGCAGTATAAGGGAATCGTGGCCTTTCTCCTCGGCAATGTCGCTGTTTTCGATAATATCGACTCCGCATCGGAAGCGGCAAAGAAAAGCAGATATTCCATACGTATCGTTACGCTTGACGGTCAGCAGATCAATCCGGGAGGCTCATATACCGGAGGCTCGGCCCGTCGCGACAGTGGTATGATTACAAGAAGGAACACGATCGACAAGCTAAAAGCGCAGTCGGATGAACTTGCAAGGAAGCTCGCCGAGAATTCCGCGCAGCTTGCAGGGCTCGCAGGCGAACTTGACGAGCTTAAAAATTCCCGCGCCGACGCTGAGGAACGAGTCAAAATATTTGAGGCGTTCAAAAAGACGGAGCTTGTGGATATCGAGGAAATTAGCGCGCGCTGTGATGTGCTTTCCGGCTTTATAGCTCAGCTTCGCTCTGATATGACAAGGCTCGATGAAAAAGAACAAAGCGGCGCCGAGGACCTCGAAAAGCTAAATGCAGAGTGCGACAAGATATCCTCTGAAATAGATGTGCTCTCAAGGCTTAGAGTAGAGAAGGATTCGCTCTTCCACGATATCGAGGGCGATATCGTGGAAGCTGATACCCTTATCGGTACGCTTACTGTGCGCATCGCCGAGCTTCGAAAGGATGTCGAGGGGGCCGCCGCGATGATCTCTGAGATAAGCGGGCGGATCGCAGACTTCAACGAATCCGCACGCGCACACAGCGAAAAGGTCAAGAGTATCATAAGTGGCATTTCGCAGGCAGAGCATATAATCGAGGAAAGAAAGGCCGAAGCCGCAGCGCAAAAGGAAATTCTGGCTTCAAGGGAGAGCGAATTCGGTGAGCTTGAAAAGGATGCGCTTGATTTTGAAAAGAAGCTCGGCGAGCTGAACCGCAAATCTCGTGAGATCAGCTCCAGAAAGGAGCTCGTTCTCGAGGCGCATACCAAGGGTGAGAATAAGCTCCAGAATTTACAGAACGAGGTCGAGAAGACCGCTGTCAGAATATACGATGAGTATGAGCTCACACACTCGGACGCTTTGAAGCTCGAGTATCCTGAGGTCACAAAGGAAAACCGGAGTGCAGTTGTACAGGTGTTAAATGACACAAAGAACGCGATTCGCGGGCTTGGGGTGGTCAATGTCGAGGCGATCGAGGAATATGCCGAGCTGAAAACAAGATACGACGGCATGAAAAAGCAGTTTGACGATCTTTCGGCCTCCAAGGAGG
>CAYVUJ010000067.1:0-7015 GCA_964454825.1 uncultured Lachnospiraceae bacterium
AAGCATATTTTTCCCCGCCGCCGCTTCGGCAGCGGACATCGACGCTCTGACTTGCTCCGCAAGCTCTCCGGCGGCGAGAACGGCGTCAACGGTGCCGTCACGGATCGCCTGCGCGTATGCCTCGACTGTGTCCTTTGCCGCTTTCGCAGCTTCTTCCGAGAGATCGAGACCGTCTATCGCCGCCTCATACTCCTGCTGTGCCTTTTGTATCTCTCCGGACATATCGATTTGGACCTCGGCAAGGCTTTTTGCCGCCTCCTCCTGCTGCTTGACCAACATCTTCCAGTTCTCCACCATCTCGGTTATCTGCTCATCGGTCGCCTCCGCAAGTCCCGCGATCATGTTGACCGATTCGGGAGAACCGTCGGCGAATGTGGCGATCATATCGGAAAGCCCCTCAATGTCCTTTGCCTTGTCCATCAGGACACCGATGTCCTTGTTGTAATCGGACCAATATGCAATCTGCGTTTGGAGTGCATTGTTTGTGCTTTCCACACTCATTACCGCAACGATATTCGCCTGCTCCCACAGCTTATACTGCCCTTCGAGGCTTTGCTTTGCGGCGGCATATAGCTCGTCGTATTCCTTCTTTAATTCCTCGAGTCTGCCCGCCACATCTTCTACCGACCCGGAATAGTCCTGTGAGCTCTTTGCAGCTTTCTCTTGAACGGCGTACAAATCAGCCATTTGTTGAGCGTAATCATCAATCTCAGCAGCGATGTTACTGATCTCCCCGTTCTTGTTAAAAACATTTTGCTCGGCTTGTTCAAGTTCGGCTTTTGCTGCCGCGACTGCTTTTTCATATTCTAAGATATAATTTTTCCGCTTTGTCTCCTCAGCTCCGTTAGGTGTTGCTCCGCGCCATTTTTGATTTGCGTATTCTCTTGCGCGTGCAAGTTCTTCTTCGGCTTCGGCGAGTTTATCGGTAGCATCGGTTTGCTCCTTTTCAAGCTCTGTCAACTTATTCTTCAGCGAAACCTGTTGATCCATAGCTTTTACCATGGAATCCTCAAGCGCACTATACTTCCTTCGGTTGTATTCTGCTGCTGCTAACGCTTTGACGCTTTCAATATTGGTGCCTATCAATCCGTCAAGTGTGGTATAATTAAGAGACAGCCCCGGGAGTTGCTCATTTAGCGCCTTAACGATTGCGAGTATTTTTTGATTTTCTGCAGCAGCATTTCCAGTCTGAGATGTAAGAAGCGAAAGTTGGTTTACAAGGGAAGAAATACTTGCTCCTTCGTGATCGACTTCTGCAATTATTCTCTTGCGCTCCTCGACGCTTTCCTGATACTGTCTGCTGTTTTCTTCAACCGCCCTGTTGTGCTCCTCAATGGTTTCTTTTGAGTTCTCGTAAGCATATGTAAGCTCGTCTATTTCCCATTTGAGAGATTGCGCCTCATACGAAGTGTCGCCCAATCTGGAAACAGTCCGATCATATTCCGCCTTAAGTGCCTGTAATTCTTCAAGCTGTGTTCTTGAAGCAGCGGTGAGACGAACGCTTTCGTCGTATTCATCGGACATTGCGTCTGTCAAGGCAATCACACAGGTTGTCAGCACAGTGACAACCGATATCACCACTCCCACCGGATTCGCTGTCATGGCAGCGTTTAATTTGTTCTGTGCATTAGCCGCCCCTTCAGTTGCCGCCCCTTGGGCACCTTTGGCAGCGGCATCAGATAACGACGCGGCAGCATCCTTTACACTGAGTGCGAAACCCGCCGCTTTCAGTGTGTTACGTATCTTTTTTGCGGCGATCACGCTGTTATAGATCAGAAGAAACGCTCCAACCTCAGCTGTAATAGCAATTAGCGATTTCAACAAAACCGGATGCTCCGACAAAAACTCGTTGATCCCCGAAAGGATATCCGTAACGACCTTCGCCAACGCTCTCAGCTCGTTGTTGTATGCTTCGCCGACTGTCGTTTTCACCGCGTCGGCGGCGGAGTTGAGCAGCGTGAGCTGACCGTTCAGGTTATCGAGCCTGATATCCGCCATCTTCTGCGCTGCACCGGCGGAGTTGTTGATGGAGGCCGTAAGGCTCTGGAAGTCCTCGTTTGTGCTGTTCATCAGTGTCACGAAGCCGGACATTGCCCGCTGTCCCGCGAGTGCTTCGGCGTTCTGCATTTGCTCGGCGCCGGTCATCTGCTCGAAATACCCGCGAAGCTCCGTCAGCGTCTCGCCGAGAGATTTCATAGTCCCATCTGCATTGATCGCGGAGTATTCCACCTCGCCGAACGCCGCCGAGGTCAGTGTGACGCCGTCAAGAAGACCGTTGAACACGTTTTTGAGCGCTGTGCCCGCGTTGCTGCCTTTGATACCCGCGTTTGCCATAAGTCCGACCGCGACGGCAACGTCCTCGACACTGTAGCTGAGCGCACCAGCGAGCGGAGCGCAGTTTTTGAACGTCTCGCCCATTATCGCCACGCTCGTGTTCGAGTTCGTCGCCGCAGCCGCGAGAACGTCGGAGAAACGGGCAATGTCGCTCGCCTCCATGCCGAATGCGGTGAGGTTGTCTGTCACGATGTCAGCCGTCGTAGCGAGGTCTTCTCCCGACGCGGCAGCGAGATTGAGCATCCCGCTCATACCGGACATCATCTGTTCTGCGTTCCACCCCGCCATGCCCATATAGGTCATGGCATCGGCGGATTCTTTCGCTGTGAATTTCGTCGTCGCGCCGAGCTGTTTGGCATAGTCGGACAGAGACTGTATCTCAGCCACCGAAGCGCCCGACAGCGCCTCGACGGCGGACATCGTCTCCTCAAAATTGGCGGCGATTGAGACGCATTTTTTATACTCGCCGTATAGCTTGTTAAGCCCGGCGGCGATCCCTGATGCAACCAAAGCACCACCGACAGCGTCGAAAGCGCTCGCTCCCTTTTGTCCGTAACTTTGGGCTTCCTTTCCAAGTGCGTCCATCTGCGAGGCGAGTTTCTTACTCTCGTCGGTCAGATGAGCCGTGTTCACTCCGGCGGCTTCAAGACTCAGCCTCGTTTTGTTCAGCGCTTCCTCCTGACCTCCGAGCGCCCTCGATGCGTCGGAAATTTTAAGCCTGAGATCAGCTTCCTGATCGGCCAGGCGCTTGTCAAATCCTTCGGCTTCAGCTTTCGCTTTCTTGACGTTCTCCAGCTTCTCATTATAGTTTGCAAGTTTTGCCTTTGTCGCCTCGATTGCCTGCTGCTGCTTTTGGTACGCTGAGATATCCCCCTGCACCTTGTTCAGCTCGGCGATCTGCTTTTGCGTCTCGGAGAGCTTTTTCTGCGCCCCGGCGAAAGTTGTGCCGAAGGATGCGCCGACCATTGCGGTAAGCTTAAACGCCATATCGTAGACTTTATTTGCCATCTCTATTTCCTTTCGCGCTCCTCGATGATCTCGTTGTTCGCCGCGATCCACAGACGCAGATCGACAAGCCGCACGGAAAGCCAGAACGACGCGGACGTGTGGTTGTTCTGCGCGAGGATGAGTGTCTGTTTACGCAGCCACTGCCCCATGCTCCGATGCCGCTCTACTCCGCAGCGAGTAAAAAATTTCTCGCCGCTCCGACGATCCGCAAATAGTTTTTGAGCGGCATATCCCTGAAAATATCGGCCCCCACCGGAGCGGTACAGGCTCTCGCCGCCACACGGATGAGATACTGCTCGGAGAGCGCGGGCATAATGACCGTCTTTCCGGACGCTGTCAGCTCGTCA
Source organism: uncultured Lachnospiraceae bacterium (assembly GCA_964454825.1). Classification (GTDB taxonomy): domain Bacteria; phylum Bacillota; class Clostridia; order Oscillospirales; family CAG-272; genus UMGS1312. The sequence goes on from CAYVUJ010000067.1 coordinate 3,690, forward strand.
CTTATATTCAGAGCATCATCACCCGTCAGCGAGTCAAAATCAAACGTTAGCTCAGAATATTCCTCGCCGTTGTACGTCTGAGGCTTAGCCAGTTTGACTGTCACCGTACCGGGCGCATTTTGCGCCTCGTTCATCGCCGCCTCGTATTCCTTCTCGTCGACGGCGTTGCTTCCGTTTTTAATAATTTCGTTTGCCATTTTGTAAAACTCATTTCGTTTTGTATTCTGAGCATTTTCAGAATTGAATTTTTGTTATCCGGAATCCTGTTTTAGATGATCCTCGCGATCGGAGATCGCCGAAACGACCCCCGATCGGAGAATGACGGCTCACTTGCCGAGGATCTTCGCGACGTCGGAGAGAATATTCTTACCGGAGGCGTCCTTATAGCGGCCCTCCGCCGGACAGACGTCGAGAACGCCCCTGCCGTCCACGACCGTCTTGAGCGAATATACGTCGTATTCACCCGAAGCCCCCTGCGCGGCAGACGGGGCGAGAGTGCCACCGTTGAGCGACTTCGGGAAAATCTCAACGATGTGCTTTTGTCCCTTTGAGGCGAGCTTCCCGCCCGTCTGGTCGTATTCCTCGTGCGCGACGCGAAGCTCTACGAGATGACGGCGCTGCTCGGTAAGCTTGTATGCCGAATCCGGCGCGTCAAGGAAGTTGATCGTCATGGTCATAGCGTCGACGTGACCCATCACGGGAAGCTCAACATCCCCCGCAATCCCCGCGCCGTTCACGGTGATCACCTTGTTTGCGAGAGTCGGGAGTGTCACGTTCGCTATGCCGCGATACTCCGAGCCGTTTTCAAAAACGGCGAAATTGATAATACCGGCCTGCATTTACATAACCTCCTTTACTGCGCGGCACTCAGAGCCGCGACGAGAATATCGACATCGTACTGGGCATCCATATTGATCTGCTCGGCAGGAACGGGCGAAGCGGAGCGAGCATTGAGGCGAAAACGTCCAGCGAGCAGATCGTCCGTAGAGTTGTTTCCGTCGACGTATGAGACCTCACCGCCGTAGAGATGCCCGTCGGTCGTCAGACCGTTGAGCCATGCGTTGTATTCATTAACAACCGAATCGATCAGAGCACGCGTGAGCTTACGGTCAACGCGGGAGAAGAAAGCGTTAATGAACATATTGCAGAGAAAATCCTGCATTCGCGAGGTACAGATGAATTTCTTAGCAACATCCGTCTCACCGGGGAAACAGCCCATGTAGTTGCCCCACAAGCGCCAGCCGTCAAAGTTGATCGCGCTGACAACGCCCGCGCCTACAGAAACGATGTCAGCCTCGTCGATCGTCAGAATCTTTTCGACAAAAACGCTGTCACCCCCGTCGATACCCGTCGCACCGCCGGGGATTTCGATGTTCGACGGCGATTCACTCGGGCAGCCGTTCTCGGCGTCAAGAGACGCCATCATACCACAGGCGAGTGTGGACATATGGAATATCCTGTCGCCGATCCTGTAATCGAGCCAGCACGGAATGACGTTGCTGTCGTCATAGCCGTTCTCTTCCTTGTACGCCTTGAGCCCAGCGATCTCGCCGACACTCGTCGGGATGTCGCAGACAGCTTTTGCACGGTAAAGATTGCCAATGAGCGCCGCCTTCGCCGCCATCACACCCGCTACCGTCGGAGCGTCGGAATATCCGGGCGCGCATATCAGGTCGGGGACAACGCCCAGAGCTGTCTTGCAGTCGACGATTCTTTCGAGCGCGGCGGTGACATCGGCGCTCTCGACGGAGCTGACCGAAGCCGAATCATAATCGACAGTGAGCGACTGCGAGCTGTATCCCTCTCCGGTCTTAATAAGCTCGATGACGCAATATTCGCCGTCGTAAAAGACACTGTAATCGGTATCCTTTGCAAGCGGCGTGTTTCCGTTCTTTACGCTGTTTACGGAGACGACGTCGATCGGAAGCTTTGCCGCGTGATCGGTGACAGCTACAGATTCCGCCGCGACAGACGTCTTGTGAGTCGCCGGATCGAACAGGTTATAAAAGATCGCCGGGGACGCGCCGAACAGGACAAAGTGGGCGTACATCGCCTCACAAAGCGACCACTTCGGTCCCGCGCTGTCTCTCCATGCGTCGGAATAGCCGAGCGCCGCCTTCGCCTCGCCGAGCGAACGTGCAAGAAGTACCTTACCGGTATACCCTTGTGCCGTATGAACCGGAGCGCACCCGAAATAGATCGGGATACCGCTTACAGTCGAAACGGTCGACGCATACGACGTGTCGGCGCGATTGGCGTTTACGCCGTGTAAAATTGACATAGTGTTTGAACCTCCTTAATTTTTGAGCAGGTCGGAATACGCCGCAGCGAGCAGATTTCCGCCTGCTTTGATTTTCTTCCTCGCGGCGGCCACCTCATAGTCTTCTACGATCAGCCGCTCGATCTGAGGATAAGCTTCGATTGCGCCGGACAAGTGTCCGATCACTTCGGAGCGCTTTCCGGTGTGGATCGCCGCGTACGAGATCACGCCGCGTATCGGCGGACCAAGATAAACGAAAACGCCGGACTTTTCATCCGGTGCCGTCTGATGTTTTTCGGCATTTGCGCTCTGCGGCGTTTCCTCGGTACCGTACGATGCCGTTTCGGTCTTTTCGACCTCGGCAGTCTCTTCTTTCGCCCTGGTCTTTTTGGTGTTGTCAGATGCCACTTAAATCAACCTCTCTTTCGTTCGGCGGGACTTCGACGGTAAACATCATCTCCCCGCCGTAATATGGCGCTGTATCGTCAATGTAGATCAGCGTTTCGAGCGACGCGTCAGTATCAACGCGATACTTACCCGCGATCACCACCTCGCGCAGAAGTCGCAGCCGGACAGTGTCGATCATGTTCACGAGATCGAGAGCCCCCGCCTCCTCATCGTCGTTGTACACGCAGAAGATCAGCCGGACCGCCGCCGTCGAGTCGCTCCTCTCACCGTGCTTCTGTACATCCTTTGACGTAACATACTGCACGATGATATACGGCGCGTACTTCTTGTACGACGTGGACTGCGGCAGGCGCATTTTGTGAACTTCGGGAGCGCGGAAAAGCTGTTCGGTGTCGCCCTGCTGAACTGCGGTCGGAAGTGAAAAATGCGCCGTTGCGTCCTTCACGAACGTTGACAATGCGTCAAGAATTTCCCGTGTCATTTACTTCATCCCCCATCCGTTAAGAATGCGCGTGACCTCGTGATCAAGGCGCTTGTCGAACATTTCGCCGATGCGTTCGTCGATCTTTTTCTTAACGTCCTCGTTCGCGTTCATCATCTGAGGAACAGACGGCCCGAACACCTGACCGATCGGTTGACTAAGTCTCCCTTCGTACTT
>CAYVUJ010000068.1:0-6941 GCA_964454825.1 uncultured Lachnospiraceae bacterium
GGAGTTTTTGCACAGGCACTTTTGTTTGATTTCAATCCCCATACCTTTCTAAAAAAGTATGATCCTCACCATCCGTCTTAAATCCGGGGAAGGTGTCGAGGTGCACGGCATGGATCGCGTTGAAGATGCTCTTTTCGATGTTCGGGTTGTTCTTTTTTAGCTCGCGTAAGAGCTCCTTTATCTCCTTGCGCTTTGTGCCGGAGGTGATGGCGGGATCGCGGTATTCCTCCGTGAATTTGCATGCACAGCGCAGGAACTCGAGCTCGTTGTACCTTGACCATGCAATGATGTCATCCTCATGGATGCAGTATAACGGACGGATCAGCTCCATCCCAGCGAAGTTAGTGCTGTGGAGCTTGGGTATCATCCCCTGAAGCTGAGAGCCGTAGAACATGCTCATCACAGTTGTTTCGATCACATCGCTGAAATGATGCCCGAGTGCGATCTTGTTGCATCCGAGCTCCTTAGCCTTTGAATACAGATGCCCGCGGCGCATTTTCGCGCACAGATAGCACGGGGAATGCTCGGTATTGTTTGCCACATCGAAAATGTTTGTGTCGAAAAAAGTGATTGGGATGTTCAGAAGCTCTGCATTTTCCGCGATTCTCCGGCGGTTTTCGGCACTGTACCCGGGATCCATCGCGAGATATGTTAGCTCAAACGGCACATCGCTTATACATTGGAGCAGACGCATCATGACAGCGCACAGCATGGAGTCCTTTCCTCCGGATATGCATACCGCTATGCGGTCTCCCTCAAGTACAAGCTCGTAGCGCTTGACCGCCGCAATGAACGGATTCCATAGCTGTTTGCGGAATTTTTTCACAACGCTTCGTTCTACCTGCTGATATTTCTCGAGATTTCTGCTCATATTTTTCTCCTTGACTGCCGATTGTCGTTCGGATCAAAGCGCTTTTGCGCCAAAAAGCCTCATACTTATTGACAAATCGCACAATATAGATTATAATTAAATTTAGTGCCAAAACAGGCTGAGCCCGGCGCCTTGCGTCGGATGCTTCAAATGAATATGAATCAACGGACTCAAAGATTTCGGTCGGAAATGGGGAAGAATATATGCTCGAGCTAAAAAATATATCCTTCGAGGTCACCTCAGAGGGAAAGGACAAGCAGATAGTCCGCGGAGTGGACTTGACGGTGCCGGATGACAAGATGGTCGTGATCACCGGACCGAACGGAGGCGGGAAATCGACGCTTGCCAGACTGATCGCCGGAATCGAGAAGCCCACCTCGGGACAGATACTTCTCAACGGTGAGGATATCACCGAAAGATCCATAACCGAGCGCGCAAGGATGGGGATCGCCTTTGCCTTCCAACAGCCGGTACGCTTCAAGGGGATACGGGTCATCGATCTGCTGCGGATCGCCGCAGGGAAGAAGCTGTCGGCCGCGGATGCGTGCGAGTACCTCTCGGCAGTCGGGCTTTGCGCGCGCGACTACATTGACCGTGAGATCAACGCGAGCCTTTCCGGCGGCGAGCTCAAGCGCATTGAGATCGCCACGGTGCTTGTCCGCGGAGCCGAGGTGTCGGTGTTTGACGAACCGGAGGCGGGCATAGACCTGTGGAGCTTCCGCAATCTCATCGAGGTGTTCCAGAACCTTCGCACAAGGATTGCGCGCGGCTCTATTCTCGTGATCTCGCATCAGGAGCGGATACTCAATATTGCGGACGAGATCGTGGTGCTGGCCAACGGCACGGTGAGCGCCCACGGCTCACGTGAGGAGATCCTTCCGCAGCTTTCGGGCACCGCGTCTGCGGTCAAGGGCTGCTGGAAGATCGATACCGATACCAATGAAGGGGAGTGCAACTGATGGTAAAGCTTGACGAAATACAGAAAAGACTTCTCAGGGAGGTCGCAGATCTTCACGAGGTCCCGGAGGGCGCGTATAACATACGCTCGAACAGCGCTTCGGCGGGACGACAGTCTACCGCAAATATCGAGATCATCCCGAAAAGCGAGGTCAGCGGGCTCGAGATACACATAAAGCCAGGAACGAAGAACGAGAGCGTCCATATCCCGGTTGTAATGACCCAGAGCGGGCTTAAGGAGCTCGTATATAACGATTTCTATATCGGCGAGGACGCTGACGTCGTTATCGTTGCCGGCTGCGGGATCGACAACTGCGGCGATCAGGATTCGGAGCACGACGGCATCCATCGCTTCTATGTCGGCAAAAATGCAAGAGTCAAATATGTCGAGAAGCACTACGGCTCCGGCGAAGGCAAGGGCAAACGGATCCTCAACCCCGGTACGGAGGTATATCAGGAGGAGGGAAGCACTGTCGAGATGGAGATGGTGCAGATCAAAGGCGTCGATGATACAGAACGCACGACCGTTGCCAAGCTCGCTGCGGGGGCAAAGCTTGTCGTTCGTGAGAGATTGATGACCCACGGCTCACAGCGCGCGCTCAGCACGTATGACGTGAAGCTGGATGGTGAGAATTCGAGTGCCGACATCGTTTCACGTTCGGTCGCGCGGGACGAATCATACCAGAAATTTGATGCCAAGATCACCGGCAACGCCGCGTGCTACGGACATACCGAATGCGATTCCATAATAATGGATAAGGGACGCATACTTGCCGTTCCCGGTCTGGAGGCGAACGATGTCGATGCATCGCTCGTTCACGAGGCGGCCATCGGCAAGATCGCAGGGGATCAGCTTATAAAGCTGATGACGCTCGGCCTGACCGAGGCTGAGGCCGAGGAGCAGATCATAAACGGCTTCCTCAAGTGAAGTGTGTAAATAACAGTTAAAGCGGCGGTTTTTGATCGCCGCTTTTTTTATTTGTCATGGTTAAATCGAACAGGACCTTGCTTTGCCTTGGACCTTTTTATACCGTAAAGAGCAGGTTTTACCCAAGCTTGTAAAAGGCTTTCGGGATCGGTGCGGTGAAACGTTGTTCATGACCGTCGAACGGGGAGCGCAGTATCAGCTCGGACGCATGCAGTGACAGCCTGCCGTGGGGATTTCCCGCGGCCCCGTAGCGTTTGTCACCGCAGACAGGATGGCCAGCGTCCGCAAGCTGAACCCTGATCTGGTTCTTTCGCCCGGTTGTGATCTCGATCTCGAGCAGGGAAAAGCGCGAGCCGGTGCGGATCGCCCGGTATTTGGTCACAGCCTTCTTTGCGCCGCGTTCCCCTTCCTCACAGACGTAGACCTCGTGTTCACGGCTTTCGCGAAGATAGGAGACAAGCTCGCCGGATTCACATTCCATCCGACCTTCGCACACTGCAACATATCCACGCTTTTGCACAAGCTCATCCCAGCGGTCCTGATACGCGCGCTTGGTCGCCTCGTCCTTGGCGAACATCACAACACCGGAGGTGTCACGGTCGAGACGGTGGATAATAAAGATCTTGCCCTTTGGGTCACAGGTCTTGACATAGTCGGACACCATGCGGTATGCCGTCCGGTTCTTCTCCTTTTCATTTGCGATCGTGAGAAGCCCGGCTTTTTTATTTATCACAACAATGTGCTCATCCTCATATATGATCGAAAACGGCAGTGCGGCGCGCGCGGCGTTGGAATCCGATACCGTCAGCACCTGTCCGGGAGACAGCGGCAGATCAAACTGAGTAACGATCTCGCCGTCGACAGCACAAAAGCCGACCTTGAGAAGATTCTTAACGGTGTTTCTCGAGCCCGGAACATTCTCGAGAAGAAATTCAAGCAGATATGAGTCCGCCGTTATCCGGAACTCGTAATTACGACGCGGCATCAGTTTTTGAGGCTCTGCATAGGCGCGGGAATGCGGCCGGCGCGTTCGATGAATTTGGACGGCTTGAAGCGGTCGTTGAGCGCCATGACCGGTCCCGATCCGAGAAGTCCGCCGAAGGACAGCTCGTCTCCGACCGTGCGTCCGATTGCGGGAATGACGCGCACTGCGGTGGTCTTGGAGTTGACCATGCCGATTGCCGCCTCGTCCGCAATGATCGCGGAGATGACAGAGGCTTCGGTGTCGCCGGGGAGGACTATCATGTCAAGGCCGACAGAGCAAACAGAGGTCATAGCCTCCAACTTTTCGATCGAGAGCGTACCCGCCCTTGCCGCGTCGATCATACCCGCGTCCTCCGATACCGGAATAAAGGCGCCGGAAAGTCCACCGACATTGGAGGAAGCCATCACGCCGCCCTTCTTGACTGCGTCGTTGAGCAGTGCAAGCGCGGCGGTCGTACCGTGTATACCACAGCTTTCAAGCCCCATTTCCTCGAGAATATGCGCCACGCTGTCACCAACGGCGGGAGTGGGCGCGAGAGAGAGATCGACGATGCCGAAGGGAACACCGAGCCGCTTCGAAGCCTCGGAACCGACAAGCTGGCCCATCCGGGTTATCTTGAACGCCGTGCGCTTGATCACGTCGGCGATCTCATTGAGGTTTGCGTCGGGGCACTTTGCGACAGCGGCACGGACCGCACCCGGACCGGAAACGCCGACGTTGATCACAACGTCCGGCTCGCCAACACCGTGGAATGCTCCCGCCATGAAGGGATTGTCCTCGGGCGCATTGCAAAGGACCACAAGCTTTGCGGGTCCGATGCAGTCGCGGTCGGCGGTAAGCTCTGCCGCACGGCGCACTGTCTCGCCCATAAGCTTCACTGCGTCCATGTTGATGCCGGACTTCGTGGAGCCGACGTTGACGCTCGCACAGAGCTTCGTGGTGACGGAAAGCGCCTCGGGAATGGAGGCGATCAGTTCACGGTCGCCGGCGGCAAAGCCCTTGTGAACAAGCGCCGAGTATCCGCCAATGAAGTTCACGCCGATCTCATTCGCCGCACGTTCGAGGGCCAGGGCATACTTCACCGGATCACCGCCTGAGGCGGCGCACAGCATCGCTATCGGTGTTATCGACACGCGCTTGTTGATGATCGGAATCCCGTATGTGTGCTCGATGTCCTCGCCGACAGAGACGAGCCGTCCGGCGCAGCGAACGATCTTTTCGTATACCTTCTGAGCGGAGCGGTCGATGTCACTGTCCGCACAGTCGAGCAGGGAAATGCCCATCGTTATAGTACGGATGTCGAGGTTTTCCTCGGATATCATCCGTATGGTTTCCATTATGTCGTTTATGTTTGTCATTGTCCGTCCTCGCGCTCAGATTCGGTGCATCGAGTTGAAAATGTCCTCGTGCATGACACGGATGTCGAGTCCCAGGGATTCTCCGAGCTGACGAAGCTCGTCTGCAAGGATTCCGAAATCGCAGTTCATTCCCGTGATATCGGTGAGCATCACCATGACGAACATGTCGTCAAGGATGCTCTGTGTCACATCTACAATATTTGCGTTTTTCTCGGCACACGCGGTGCTTACCTTGGCGAGGATTCCCACGGTATCCTTGCCGATTACGGTTATAATAGCCTTCATGTTTGTGTTCCTTCCGTCAGCTGTGGAAAAAATTTTCATTAGCTATATTATAGCACATGTTTGAGTAAAAATCCACCTATTCTTTTTAAAGCATATTTACCAAAAAAACACTTGAAATCATGTGGTAATTGTTGTATAATCAATATAGCCTAGCGCGGAGGTGCGTATGAAGAAAATAGTTTTACTTTTGAACGTCCTGGTTATATTACTGTCGGTCCTCACAGTGACCTCGTTTGCTGCCAGTTTCGAGCTGAAAACGAACTATGAGGACGGTTTTTCCGACGATTCCGGCAAACTCACCGTGAGTGTGACAAATACATCCGAGAATGAGATGCTGACCGCAGTTGCGGTCGGCTTCGAGCAGCCCAAATGTATTACTATAAGCTCTCCTGACGTGGTGCTTTCCAACATTGAACCCGGAGAGAGCGTGACAAAGGACTTCATTTTGGACTTTGGGGAAAGCCAGTCCGTTTTCGCACAGTACAAATGGCTGATCATATCCGGCGCCGCGGCATTTGCTGCGCTCTTTGCAGTCGGCTTTGTGATCCTTCGCAAATCAAAGCGCGGCGCGGCGCTCGTCCTTGCAATAGCTCTTTTGCCTGCTGTTTCCTTTTCCTCACACGCAGAGGAAATACAGAGAAGTCAGCGTTTTACGGTCAGCCACGGCGGAATTGAATACGAGCTTACCCTGCTTGTGACAGTCAATGCCGTAAAGCTCGGTGATCCCGCTGTATCTAATCCTCTCATGGGAAACCACAAGCCGCAGCCGAATGAGGATTACAGCACGCCGCAGGTGTCTATAAAGCGGATAAAGGAGGGCGCGGGCCCTCTCGGTGATCACAAGATATTCGTCGGAAAGAATGAGTTCATGTTCCTCGGCGAGGAGATCGACTATATCACCGGCAAGGATATCCTGTCTGACTCCGCTGTCCGCCGCATTGCCGAGAGCCTTACCCGGATGAACGACTGGGCAAACGAAAACGGCATCAAGTTCTATCTGCTCATCTGCCCGAGTAAGGTCACAGCGTACAGCGACTATCTCGCCGAGAACAAGATCGCCGTCGCCGAAGAGACCTCGCGTCAGAAGGTGCTTCGGTATCTCGCCGAGAATACGGATGTCAATGTTACCGACGCCACGCCTGCCGTCATCGCAGCGCGCGAGGAGTACGGAGACGAGCTGTTCTACAATTACGACACACACTGGACACAGCACGCCGGATATATCGCGTACGCCGAGCTTATGAAGGCGATCCGCGCCGACAACGATAAGGTCGTTTTCAAGCGCAGGGAGATGTACAACATCGCCGAATACGAAACATACATGAAGGACAATGCCTATTACCTCGGGCTGTACCCTGATTTCACCGATGTCGGCCCCGTGTATTCGCTTCGCTTCGGTCCGGAGGCGGTCCTCACTGCAAAGTGGAGTGACGGTTTCCACGGACAGTTTCGCTTCTGCTATGAGTGGGAGAACGGCTTCAGAGATGATCTCAAGCATGTGGTGTTCGAGTCCCAAAACAAGGACGCGCCCGCGGCGTATATGCTCAGGGATTCCTT
>CAYVUJ010000069.1:0-6934 GCA_964454825.1 uncultured Lachnospiraceae bacterium
ACAGCGTCAGCGGTGACGTGACGCTCTCATTTTTGAATTGCGACGGCTTTACGGCGACATTCGACAAGGTGAGCGGCAATTTCAACTGCGACTTCCCGGTAACGGAGGACAAAGACAGAAAAAACTACGGTGACGGCAGTTCGAAATTCTCATTCGACACAGTATCCGGCGACATCAGAATCGAGCAGATCGCCTGGGATAAGGGGTAACGGTGGGAGAATAAAACCGGGGGAAACCTTTTTTAGAAAAAAGGTTCTCCCCGGACCCCACTCCAAAAAACTTTAAACAGAGGTTAGGCAGAACTTTGAAGTTTGTGCAAAAAGGTTTGCACAGACTCTTTAGTTGGGGGCGCGGGGGACAATGTCCCACACTGGGGTCGAGGGGTAGCGCCCCTCGTGGGCTTGGGCAACGCCCAACATAGCAGAAGTCCGAGTTTCCGGTGAAGCCGGAAATGCAAACAAAGTCTGCGCTATGCTCTATCGCGGCATACAACCCCAGTCTGAGCTTTGCCCAAACCCATAGATAATGGATCTGCAAAACCCGAAAAATAACTACGGAGTAAATTATGGCAAAAATAGCAGTTGTCGGACCACGGGAGAACATTCTGTATTACCTCTCGGCGGGCTTTGCCGTCTATGCAGCGGAGGACGCAAACAGTGCCGCCGCCGAGCTTGACCGCGCCGCCGACGACGGTGCATCCGTGATCTTCATCTCACCGGCATACGCCGACGCGCTCGCCGAAAAGATGCGGGAGTACGCCTTCGGCTCCGACGTCGCCGTGTCGCTTCTTCCGGAGCGCGCCGAGGGGATCGATCCCGGCACAGCGCTGATGAAAAGCGCCGTCGAGCGCGCCGTCGGCGCGGATATCGTATATAAAGAGAGCTGAGAAGCGCGCGCGACCGGACCGTGGGACACAGTGCCCCGCGTGACCACAACGCGGAACGCAGTGCCCCGCGTGAAGCTCACGCCATGGCATGCTCGACAGCGCGGCGGGCGCACATATCACCGCAGCAAATCACAACAACAACTAAAACTATCCGTCGGAGAAAGGATCGGTTTATAATAATGACTGAAGGAAGAATCGTAAAAATATCCGGGCCGCTTGTAATTGCCGAGGGGATGCGCGATGCGAACATGTTCGACGTCGTGCGCGTCGGCGAGGGCAAGCTCATCGGAGAGATCATCGAGATGCACGGCGACCGCGCCTCTATCCAGGTATACGAGGAGACCGCGGGGCTCGGACGCGGCGACGCGGTCGTATCCACCGGCGCTCCGCTGTCCGTTGAACTCGGTCCGGGGCTGGCAACCACGATCTACGACGGTATTCAGCGGCCGCTCGAGAGGATGTTCGAGCTCGCCGGAACGAACATCAAAAAAGGCATCGATCTCCCCGCGCTCGACCGCGAGCGCAAGTGGAAATTTGTCGCCGAGGCAAGTCTCGGAGACAAGGTATCCGAGGGCGACGTCCTCGGATATGTGGCTGAGACCTCGGTCATCCGCCACAAGATCATGGTCCCCGTCGGCGTGTCGGGCATCGTCGAGTCGCTCGAAAGCGGTGAGTACACCGTCACCGACAAGATCGGCGCGATCCACACCGATCACGGATACGCTGACCTCACCCTGATGCAGAAATGGCCGGTGCGCCGCGCCCGCCCGTACAAGCGCAAGCTCCCCCCCTCCGAGCCGATGATCACCGGTCAGCGCGTTATCGACGCGCTCTTCCCGATCGCCATCGGCGGCACGGCCTGTGTTCCGGGACCGTTCGGCTCCGGAAAGACCGTCGTACAGCATCAGCTTGCGAAGTGGTCGAATGTTGACATCGTTATCTACATCGGCTGCGGCGAGCGCGGAAACGAAATGACCGACGTTCTCAACGAATTCCCGGAGATCACCGACCCGCGTACCGGGCAATCCCTGATGAAGCGGACCGTGCTCATTGCAAACACCTCAGACATGCCCGTGGCGGCGCGCGAGGCCTCCATATACACCGGTATCACCATAGCGGAATACTACCGTGACATGGGTTACAGCGTGGCTGTCATCGCAGACTCCACATCGCGCTGGGCGGAAGCGCTGCGCGAAATGTCCGGCCGCCTCGAGGAAATGCCCGGAGACGAGGGATATCCCGCGTATCTGACCTCACGTCTTGCTCAGTTCTATGAGCGCGCGGGGCATGTGGAGTGCATCGGCTCCGACGGAAGGATGGGCTCGCTCTCCGCAATCGGCGCGGTGTCCCCGCAGGGCGGTGACATCTCCGAGCCTGTCACGCAGGCAACTCTGCGTATCGTCAAGGTCTTTTGGGGGCTTGACAGCTCCTTGGCCTACCGCCGTCACTTCCCCGCCATCAACTGGCTCAACTCCTACTCGCTCTACAAGGAGCGCCTCGAGGATTGGTACGCAAAGAACATCGGCGAAGGATGGACCAAGGCTGTGGGCGAAATATCCACGCTCCTCCAAGAGGAGGCAAACCTCGACGAGATCGTGAAGCTCGTCGGCGTGGACGCGCTCTCCCCCACAGACAGACTCACGCTGGAGGTCGCACAGTCCGTGAGAGAGGATTTCCTCCAACAGAACGCCTTCGAGGCGGACGATTCGTACACCTCGCTGAAAAAGCAGTTCGCGCTGATCTCGCTGATACTCTACTTCCGCACGCAGGCGCTGGCGGCAGTGAATGACGGGGCCGACATTGAGAAGCTGGCAACGCTTCCCTGCCGTGAGGCGATCGGCCGTGCGAAATTCGCAAGCGCGAAGACCTTTGAGGCGGACTACGCCGCGATCCGCAGTCAGATCGACACTGAGCTCAGAGCTCTTGTATGACGCTTTGACGGGCAATAAATACGATTGGAGCATAGCGTGAAAATTACATTGAATAATGTCCTTCGTGCATCTGTTTCACGCCCGTAATTCTTCTACTTCGCAGAACCCTCTGCGAAGTAGCAAAAATGGGACCCAACCCATTTTTGTTTCCTGCGGAAACGCAGGAGAATTCCACAACGATTTGTGCCGCCGCATGGCGGCGGAATGGAGTTTGTAATGGTCAAAGAATATAAAACCATAGAAGAAGTCGCCGGGCCGCTTATGCTCGTGCGCAAGGTGGACGGCGTCAAATACGATGAGCTCGGCGAGATCGAGCTTCCGTCCGGAGAGACGAGGCGCTGCCGCGTGCTAGAGGTCAACGGCACCAATGTGCTCGTCCAGCTCTTTGAGAGCGCGGCGGGGATCAACCTCGCCGACTCCAAGGTACGCTTTTTCGGCCACGGGATCGAGTTCGGCGTGGCGCGTGACATGCTCGGACGTGTATTCACCGGCATGGGCGAGAGCGCGGACGGCGGAAGCGCGCTGATCCCGGAAAAATCGGTCGACATAAACGGTACGCCGATAAATCCGGCGGCGCGCAATTATCCCGCCGAGTTCATACAGACCGGCATATCAACGATCGACGGTCTGAACACCCTTGTCCGCGGCCAGAAGCTGCCGATCTTCTCCGGATCCGGTCTTCCCCACGCCAGCCTTGCGGCTCAGATTGCCCGTCAGGCAAAGGTGCGTGCCGCAGGCAATGAGAATACAAACTTCGCGGTCGTGTTCGCCGCGGTCGGCATCACCTTTGAGGAGGCGGATTTCTTCATCTCCGACTTCAAGCGCACGGGTGCGATCGACCGCACGGTAATGTTCGTGAATCTGGCGTCTGACCCCGCGATCGAGCGTATCAGTGCTCCGCGTATGGCGCTGACCGCCGCTGAGTATCTCGCATTCGACTGCGACATGCACGTGCTCGTCATAATCACCGATATCACAAACTACGCGGAGGCGCTGCGCGAGGTCTCCGCCGCCCGCAAGGAGGTCCCGGGCCGCCGCGGATATCCGGGATATCTCTACACTGACCTTGCGACACTCTACGAGCGCGCCGGACGCAAGAAGGGCGCAAACGGCTCAATCACCATGATCCCGATCCTCACAATGCCCGAGGATGACAAGACCCACCCGATCCCCGATCTCACCGGATACATCACCGAGGGGCAGATCATCCTCTCCCGCGAGATGTACCGCAAGGGCTACATGCCGCCTGTGGACGTGCTTCCGTCGCTGTCGCGTCTCAAGGACAAGGGTATCGGCGAGGGCAAGACGCGCGAAGATCACGCGAACACGATGAACCAGCTCTTCGCAAGCTATGCGCGCGGCCGCGAGGCAAAGGAGCTGATGGTGGTGCTCGGCGAGGCGGCGCTGACCCCGGTCGACCGTCTGTATGCGAAGTTCTCCGACGAATTCGAGAAACGATACATCAATCAGGGCTTCAATGAGGACAGAACGATCGAGCAGACGCTCGACCTCGGCTGGGAGCTGCTTCACATCCTGCCGCGCGCCGAGATGAAGCGTATAAATCCGAAGGTCCTCGACAAATACTGGCCGAAAGAGGGCTGAGTGCTCGGGAGAGGACGCTCTCAGGGAGCGCTCGGGCTCATGCCCTCGCGCAGTATCATGCGATGTTGGGGTTCTCACCCCAAACCCCATCCGGGCTCTGCCCGGACCCGCCGGGGGACAGTTGTCCCCAGGACCCCAATAAGTTGGTCATTGCGCAGACTTAGTTATAAGGCGATTACCATGACCATCACCTTAGTCGGGTTTCCAAAGGGCCGATGGCCCTTTGGCAGGGGTGTGGGGGCCGCGCCCCCACATAAAGATGAAGCGTATTAATCCGAAGATCCTCGATATATACTGGCCGAAAGAGGGCTGAGTGCTCGGGAGAGGACACTCTCGGGGAGCGCTCGGTCTCACGCCCTCGCGCAGTATCATGCGATGTTGGGGCTATCGCCCCAAACCCCATCCGGGCTCTGCCCGGACCCGCCGGGGGACAGTTGTCCCCCGGCCCCCAATAAGTTGGTCATTGCGCAGACTTGGTTATGAGGCGATTACCATGATTATCCCCTTAGTAGGGTTTCCAAAGGGCCGATGGCCCTTTGGCGGGGGCGTGGGGGCCGCGCCCCCACATAAAGCGTGGTTTGGGGCAACGCCCCAAATAGTAACCATGAAAGGACACATCTATGGCTGAAATGAGAGTAAATCCGACGCGCATGGAGCTGAAGCGTCTCAAGGGACAGCTCGCCACCGCGCGCCGCGGTCACAAACTGCTCAAGGATAAATGCGACGAGCTGATGCGCCGTTTTCTCGACGCGGTCCGGGAGGCAAAAGCCCTGCGCGAACAGCTCTCCGGGCGGCTTGACGAGGTCGACGCACGTTTTGCCGTCGCCGCGGCCGAGGTCGATCCGCGAATGATCACGGCGGCTCTCTCCCTGCCATCCTCCGAGCTTGAGCTTGCCGTAGAACAAAGGAATATTATGAGCGTGATCGTGCCAGAATATAAAGTGAGCTATACCGCGGGCAGTTCACAGTCCTACGGCTTTGCGTTTACGACAGGAGCTCTCGACGCGGCTACGGCGGCGGTGAGCGAGGTCACCCCGGACCTTATCCGTCTCGCACAGCTCGAAAAGACCGCGCTTCTGCTCTGTGACGAGATCGAGCGCACAAGACGGCGGGTCAATGCTCTCGAATATATCATGATCCCCCAGTATGAGGTCACGATCAAATCCATCTCGATGAAGCTTGACGAGAATGAGCGCGGAAACATCTCGCGTCTCATGAAGGTCAAGGACATGATGGTCAAGGCTCAGCTCGAGCAGTCGCGCTCGCGTGAAGTATCGGCAGAATGACCGTGACGCGGTACGAACCAAGTCGTGCCCGCCGACAAAAGCGACGCGACAGGCCATAAAATCCGCCCTCGGGAGTCGTCCCGGGGGCTGTGTTGACAAAGGAGACCCTATGAAAAAAACAATTCTTCAGAAATATGCCCGTCTGATCGCCCGCTGCGGCGTGAATATTCAGAAGGGACAGGACGTCGTTATCCGCGCCGATCTCGATCAGCCGGAGTTTGTCGAAATGCTCGTCAAGGAATGCTACAAGGCGGGCGCGAGGCGCGTCGAGGTCGATTTCGCATATCAGCCGCTCGAGAAGCTCCACGTAAAATACCGCTCGCTGAAAACGCTGTCCTCGCTCCTCGATTGGGAAGTGGAGCGTCTCAAGCACCGCGCGGACACTCTGCCCTGCATGATCTATCTCCTCTCAGAGGACCCCGACGGCCTGTGCGGCATGAATCAGGAGAAAAACTCAAAGGCGCTTCAGGCGAGATACAAGATCATCAAGCCGTTTCGCGACCGTATGGAAAACAAATATCAGTGGTGCATCGCCGCCGTACCGGGAGCAAAGTGGGCGAAGAAGATCTTCCCCGGGATCCGCACCGCCTCGGCGATCGAAAAGCTGTGGGAGGCGATCCTCGCCGCAAGTCGCGTGGACGACGACCCGGAGGAGGCGTGGAGAAAACACAACGCCGATCTTGCGGCGCGTTGTGAGTACCTCAACTCGCTCGGGATCGACACTCTCCGCTACACCGCGTCAAACGGCACCGATCTGACTGTCGGTCTCATCGAGGACGGAATCTTTTGCGGCGGCGGGGAGTACACGCTCGGGTCGAATGTGTATTTCAATCCGAACATCCCATCCGAGGAGGTGTTCACAAGCCCCATGCGCGGTAAAGCCGAGGGCATCGTGTACTCGACAAAGCCTCTGTCATACCGCGGCGAGCTGATCGAGGATTTCTCGGTCCGCTTTGAGGGCGGCAAGGCCGTCGAGGTGAAGGCCGAGCGCGGCGAGGCGCTTCTGCGTGAACTTATCGGTATGGACGATGGTGCGGCGTATCTCGGCGAGTGTGCTCTCGTGCCGACCAAATCACCGATATCGGAGTCGGGACTTCTCTTCTATAACACGCTGTTCGACGAGAACGCCGCCTGCCATCTGGCGCTCGGCGCCGGATTTACGGCATGTCTGCGCGACTACGACAAGTACTCGCTCGATGAGGCGCACCCAAAGGGGATCAACGAATCCC
>CAYVUJ010000070.1:0-6900 GCA_964454825.1 uncultured Lachnospiraceae bacterium
GATCCGGAAATGGGAGCCTAAGCCGCTTAAAATATACCTCGAATATTCCGAAAGTGAGCCGGATGACTATTTCGGCAGCTCGCTCTGCGCGGCAATGGAGAGCGAGCGCGCCCTCAGATTTGCACGCTACGACTTCAAGCTCTCCTATTTCCCCGGCGAGGGCCATTGCAGCCGTTACTGCAACGATGATACTTCGGCGATGTACGACGGCTTTGCGTATCTCTGGGAGAATTACGCCACCGACGCGGTCGCCGTGGGCGGTATGTCGCCGCGTATGGAGAAGGTGATCGTCCCCGGTGAGGGCTGGACGCGCACGGATTCTTTCCCGAAGAAGCTTCCCGAGCGCACCGGAAACGGCACGTATTCTGTGAGCGGCAATGAGATCGTCCTCACCGCGCCGGACGGCTCTGTGCGAAGTGTCGCCGGGGACTTCGGGGCGCTTTGCGCAGTGGCGCTTTCCTCCGAAAAACGCCGTCTCTACGCCGCGGACAGCATGCGCGGCTGTGTGTACGCATATGTGATCGCAGAGGACGGCACGCTCGGCGCGCGCTATATCCACGGGGCACTGCATCTTGCGACGGATTTCAGAGCGCCAGGTGCGGTCGATATCTGCGTCGACAGCGATGACAGAGTGTATGCTCTCACCGAGCTTGCCGTGCAGACGGTGCGCTCTTACGGACTTATCGACGTGATTCTGTCCCTGCCGGACAGCGCCGCCCCGAAGAGCATCGCATTCGGAGAGGGGAATATGCTCTATGTACAGAGCAGTGAGGGGATATGGTGCCGCCGCCTCCTCACATCGGCAAGGACCGACACACCCTCGGCTGCGAAATACACGAGCTACTACGACTGAGTGACCGGTGTCCTTCCGGTTTCTTGTACTTCCGGGTTACACCGGAAGTACGGCAGCATGCTGCGTTGTGGCTTTGTCCCAAACCCCACAAGAGGCTCTGCCTCTTGGCTCCGCCAAAGGGACAAGTCCCTTTGGAATCCCTCAGACTGAGCGTCTGCGAACCGGGGCAGTGCGACGGGTAAAGCCGTGCTACGAACTGATTTATGTGAAATAACTTCAAAAGGAGATCGAATCATGAAAACTGTCATAATCGGCGGAGTTGCCGCGGGAACGAAAACAGCGGCGAAGCTGAAGCGTCAGTGTCCGCAGGATGAGGTCGTCATATATACAAAATCGCCCGACATCTCCTATGCCGGATGCGGTCTGCCATACTATGTTGGCGGGGCCATTGAGACAAGGGAGGAGCTTGTCGTCAATACGCCGGAGAAATTCACGGCTATGACCGGTGTGGAGGTGCATACGCGCAGTGAAATGACCGCGCTCGACGCGGCGGAGAAGTGCATCACCGTGAACGGCGAGAGCATTTCGTACGACAAGCTCGTGCTTGCGCTCGGCGCCGGGCCCGTCGTCCCCACAGTCGACGGCGTATCGCTCCCCGGCGTGTTTACCGTCCGGACTCCGGAGGATGCCGTTGCGATCCGGGACTACGCCGGACATTGCCGCCGCGCGGTCGTTGTCGGCGCGGGCTTTATCGGGCTTGAGATGGCGGAGAATCTGATGGCCCGGGGGCTCTCGGTCACGCTTATCGACGCCGCAGCGCAGCTTTTGCCCGGCGTCTTTGACCGCGAGATGGCGGATTATATCCGCAGAAAGCTCCAGGAAAAGGGACTTCGCATCATCCTCGGAGCATCGCTTGCCGCCGTAACCGGGACCGATCGGGTGCAGGGCGTGAGAAGTGACGCCGGAGATATCGCCGCCGACATGGTGATACTTGCCGTCGGGATCAGTCCCGCGACCGCGTTCCTTCGCGATTCCGGGCTCGAGATGGATGCGGGAAAGATCGTGACCGACGAATTTTCTGCCACAAATATTGCGGACGTTTACGCCGTCGGCGACTGTGCGATGGTGAGAAGCCGCATCACGGGGCAACCGAAGTGGTCCGCTATGGGGTCGACTGCGAACATCGCGGGCAGAGCGCTCGCGCTCACGCTCTCGGGCGTGCCGACGCGCTACGAGGGCTGTCTCGGGACAGGGGTCGTAAGGCTTGCCGACGACCTTTGCGCTGCAAGGACCGGACTCGGCGAGGCCGAGGCGAGGGAGGCCGGATACGACGTGATCACGACGGTCACGCTCAACGACGACAAGGCGCACTACTATCCCGGATCGGCAAGCTTTGTGACGAAGCTGATTGCCGACAGAGCGAGCCGCCGCCTGCTCGGCGCACAGATCATCGGTGTGAGCGCGGTCGACAAAATGGCGGATATTGCCGTTGTCGGTATCACTGCGGGACTGAGGGTCGACGATTTTATGATGATGGACTTTGCCTACGCGCCGCCGTTTTCCACGGCGATCCATCCGTTTGCCGTCGCCTGCAATGTCATGACAAACAAGCTCGCTTCTGTGATCGAGAGCATCACACCCGTTGAATATGCCGACGGCGCGGCGGCGGACTATACTCTTATAGACGCACATCCCGAACCGACGATCCCCGGCGCCGAGTGGATGAATCTGACAAACCCTCAGACTGATAAATATCCAAAGGACGCAAAGCTCCTTCTCGTATGTGCGCGGGGAAAGCGCGGGTATATTCTCCAGAATAAGCTCAAGGCGCTCGGCTTTACGCAGACGAGAGTGCTCGAGGGCGTAAAGACCTTCAATGTCATAAAGCGTACATTGCCGAAGGGCGCAAAGCTGGACGCGGCGGAGATCAAACGCGTGAAGGGGCTCGGATGCCTTCAGGATAAGCGTTTTGACGATGTTTTCAACGTCCGTGTGATCACCCGTAACGGCAAGATCACAACAGACGAGCATCGTGCCGTCGCCGAGGCCGCCGAGCTCTTCGGAAGCGGTGAGATCACAATGACGACCCGTCTGACAATGGAGATCCAGGGCGTGAGGTACGACAAAATCGACGCTCTGATCGCCTTTCTCGCAGACCACGGGCTTGAGACGGGCGGCACCGGCTCGCTTGTGCGTCCCGTCGTGTCATGCAAGGGTACGACCTGCCAGTACGGACTTATTGACACCTTCGGCCTGAGCGAGAAGATACACGAACGCTTCTATAAGGGATATCACGACGTCACCCTCCCGCATAAATTCAAGATCGCCGTGGGTGGTTGTCCGAACAACTGCGTGAAGCCGGACCTCAACGACCTCGGCATCGTCGGACAGCGCGTTCCGGTGTTCGATTTCTCGAAATGTCGCGGCTGTAAGACCTGTCAGGTGGAGACTTCCTGTCCCATCAAGGTTGCTGTCCTCGCCGACGGCAAGCTCGCGGTAAATACCGACGCGTGCAACGGGTGCGGACGGTGCAAGGGCAAATGTCCCTTCGGCGTTACCGAGGAATACATGAGCGGGTGCAAAATTTACATCGGAGGACGCTGGGGAAAGAAGATCGCAAACGGCCGTGCGCTTTCCAAGCTCTTCACAAGTGAGGATGAGGTGCTCGATGCGGTGGAGCGCGCTATCTTGTTCTTCAGAGACGAGGGTATCACGGGCGAACGCTTTGCCGATACCGTCGCGCGCCTCGGCTTCGAGTATACGGAGGATAAACTGCTTCATTCTGAGATCAACAAGGCCGAGATACTCGAAAAAAAGGTAAAGGGCGGCGCAAGCTGTTAAAAATGTGATCCGCTGAGAAAATTGCCCGGTACGGACTGTATCGGGCAATTTTCAAAAACTTCTGTTATAACGATTTACGCATGTTGTAACAATTTTCAAAAAAGGAGCTTGCATATGAGAAGAATGCTTTCACTGATCTCGGCGCTCTGTCTCGCTTTGACGCTTGCGGCCTGCGGTGCGCATCATACGCCCGACGGCGGCACGGCGCAGGGCGGAGCGGATACAGCAGCGTCAGCGCCGCAGGGGGAGGCGTATACCCTCACCGATGACCTCGGACGAACCGTGCGCGTGACGGGAAGCGCACGTGTGGCGGCGCTTCTCGGAAGCTATGCCGACATGTGGCTCCTCGCCGGAGGGAGCGTATGTGCCTGTGTCGACGACGCATGGGAGGATTTCGGACTGACCCTGCCAGAGGAGACGGTGAATCTGGGCGCTCTCAACAAACCGAGCCTCGAGGCGCTTCTCGAAGCCCGTCCGGAGCTTGTGTTCGCAAGCTCCAAGCTCTCGCCTCACCGTGACCTCATGGACGCACTTGAGGGCGCGGGGATAACCGTTGTATATCTTGACGTTTCGGATTTCGAATCGTATCTTCGCGTATTGAAGCTGATGACGGATATCACCGGACACGGCGAGCTCTATGAGAAGTACGGCACGGCGCAGAAGGAGAAGATCGGTGCGATGCTTGAGGCGCACTCCGGAGATAAGCCGCAGAGCGTGCTTGTCATGCGCGCCTCCGCCGCGAGCATCCGCGCGAAAAACAGCGAGGATACGATGCTCGGCGGGATGATTCGCGATTTCGGCTGTGTGAACATCGCCGACAGTGACAGCATGCTCCTTGACAATCTGAGCATCGAGAGTATCATCGAGCAAGATCCGGACAGGATATTCATTATTCAGACCGGAGACGATATCGATACGGTGAAGAATGCTGTCGAAGCTATGTTTGCTGATAATCCGCTGTGGAATGAGCTCAGCGCCGTCAAAAACGGCGCCGTACATTACATGGACAAGCGTCTCTATAACCAAAAGCCGAACGCACGCTTCGGGGAGGCGTATGAGGGGCTGGAACGGATCCTGTATGGGGAATGATAAGCGTTTCGGCCGGCTGTTTGCCGTGTGCGCGGTGCTGTTTGCCGTGATCGCGCTTTTTTCCGTCATGCTCGGGAGGACCTTTATTTCCCCCGCATCCATAGTGAGGATCATTTTCGGGGGAGAGGAGGGAAGCGCGGCGAGTATCCTTTGGTATTCGCGGATTCCCAGGAGCGCCGCCGCGCTTCTTTCCGGCGCGGCGCTTGCGGTCGCGGGTGCGGTGCTTCAGAATGTACTCGCAAACAAGCTTGCGTCCCCGGGGATCATCGGAGTCAACGCCGGCGCGGGGCTCGGCGTCAGTCTTTGCCTGTTTCTCGGACTGCTCTCCGGCTGGGCGGTGTCGCTGTTCGCCTTTGGCGGGAGCCTTCTTGCGGTGGGGGTGATATCGCTTTTCGCGTCGCGGACAAATGCCTCCCGGACGACTGTGATCCTCGGCGGGGTTGCGCTTAACAGCATCCTCGGCGCCATGAGCGAGGCTCTTGCGGCGCTCGATTCGGATGTGGCGGCGCTTTCCGCCGAGTTTCGTGTCGGAGGCTTTTCCTCCGTGGCGTACACGCGGCTCATTCCCGCCGCCGTCATGATCGGCGCGGCGTTTCTCATCCTTCTCACATTTCTCGACGAACTTGACGTTCTTGCACTCGGCGACGAGACGGCACAGAGTCTCGGCCTCCGTGCGGCGAGATACCGTGTGATATTCCTCATTCTCTCGGCGCTTCTTGCGGGAGCGGCCGTCAGCTTTACCGGTCTGCTCGGCTTTGTCGGGCTTATCGTACCTCACTTTGTACGCAGCCTCGCCGGGAACGAGGGCCGGAGACTCATTCCGCTATCGGCGATCGCGGGAGGTGGCTTTGTGTGCCTTTGCGACACTGTCTCGCGCATGCTGTTTTCGCCGTATGAGCTTCCCGTGTGGATTCTCATGTCGGTGATCGGAGGGCCGGTGTTCGTGGTGATGCTTGTCCGGATGAAGGGAGGCGGCAGACATGCTTGAAATAAAAGGCCTTTTTGCCTCCTACGGGAAAAACGAGGTCCTTCACGGCGTCGACCTGACCCTCGGACGCGGGACACTCACCTCGCTTATCGGACCGAACGGATGCGGGAAAAGCACGCTTCTTCGGACGGTCGTCGGCCTGTTAGCCTGTACAAAGGGGACGATCTCCCTCGACGGCGTATCGCTTTGCCGCATGCCGGACAGCCTTCGTGCGCAGAGGATAGCATATCTGGCACAGAGCAGGGATGTTCCCGATGTCACCGTCGGACGGCTGGTGCTGCACGGCAGATTTCCGTATCTTTCGTATCCGCGCAGGTACCGCCGCAGTGATTTCGAGATCGCGCGGCACGCCATGGAGCGCATGGGGATCGAGCATCTTTGTGATCGTCCGGTTGCACAGCTTTCCGGCGGTATGAGGCAGAAGGCGTACATCGCCATGGCGCTGTGTCAGCAGGCACAGATCATCATGCTCGACGAGCCGGCGGCATACCTCGATATCTCCGAACAGCTCCGACTCGCCGATATGCTTCGTATGCTTGCCGACGAGGGACGCACGGTGCTTGCAGTCTCGCATGACATCGTTGCGGCATTAAAAAACTCCGACCGCATCGCAGTGATGCAGGACGGAGCTGTGAGGGCCGCGGGAGCGGCAAAGGATATCCTTGAAAGCGGCGTTATCCCCGAGGTGTTCGGGGTGGAGGTACTTTCCTCGGAGCAGTACGGGGAGAATGAGTATTTTTTGAGGCAACGCCGTCAAGGCGTTAGCCGTTAATTGTGCGGTATTGCCTTAAGGCCGTGCCGGGAGTGAACCCCCTTTCATTCCTCCTCCGGCTCGGTGTGGATCATGATGTGCTTCACCTTCGGGAATGTGCTCTCGATGGCGTTGTGTATCTCCTCCGCGATGCTGTGGGCGTCGCACAGGGCGAGGTCGGCGTCGAGACGGACCACAAGGTCGACGTACACTTTGTTCCCGAACACCCGCGTGTGGAGCGAGCCGATGTTTCGCACGTTCGGATTTGACGTGACGCATTCACAAAGCTGCTTTTCGAACTCGTCGTCGCAGGATTTGTCCACCATCTTGTCGACAGCGTCCTTGAAGATATCGTACGCCGCTTTTACAATGAGCACACAGATCACAAGGCTCGCGATCGGATCGCCGAGCGCAAAGCCGAACCGGGCGGCGACGATG
>CAYVUJ010000071.1:0-6863 GCA_964454825.1 uncultured Lachnospiraceae bacterium
TAAAATTTCTCACTATTATCCAACCCCGTCACAGATCGAGCTTGAGGTCCTCGTTTTTGTACAGGCCGATCTTGAGCATGATCTCCGAGAAGAGCAGCGTCAGCAGTGCCGGGAGCACAAGGCACACGAGCACGATCCCCGTCCACTCGAACGAGCCGAGATTTTCCATCGTTGACAGTATCCCGAGCGGGCCGACCAGGCCGCACGTGCCCATACCGGCGGCGACACCGGCGTTCTTCAGCCCGAACACCACCGTGGATATCGGCCCTGTGATCGCCGAAGCGAGAATCGTCGGCAGCCATATCTGCGGACGGCGCACGATGTTGCCCATCTGGAGCATCGACGTGCCGAGTCCCTGCGCGACAAGACCGCCCACGCGGTTCACCCTGTACGACATCACCGCAAAGCCCACCATCTGCGCGCAGCAGCCCGCCGTGGCCGCGCCGCCCGCGATGCCCGCAATGCCGATCATCGCGCAGATCGCCGCCGAGGATATCGGCAGAGTGAGGATAACGCCCACGACCACGGAGATGATAATGCCCATCACAAACGGCTGCATCTCCGTCGCCGTATTGATAAAGTTGCCGAGCCAGTACATCGCGCGGGCGATGAGCGGGCATACGAGGATCGAGATACCGTAGCCGATCAGCGTCGACACGAGCGGCGTGACGATGATGTCCACCTTTGTCGACTTATACACGAGCTTGGTGATCTCGACCGCGACGATCACGGCGACAAACGCACCCGCCGGGCCCGCGGTGTAGGTGACGTCCCCGCCGGCCGCGTGGATCACATCGCCTGTCATGTAGCCGATCGCGCCGACCACAGCCGAGGTGTAGAGGAGAAGCCCCTGCGCGCTCAGCGCCGCCGCAACAGCGATGCCGATGGCCGCGCCGACGACGTATCCGTTCTGTGCGAAGGCGGCGATCTTCGAGAGGAACTCACAGCGCGGGACATTGGTGCCGATCGTGTTGAGGATTGTCCCGAGCAGAAGCGACGCGAAGAGCCCCTGCGCCATAGCGCCCATGGCGTCGATGAAATACAGCTTGAACGAGGGCCGCAGTCCCTTACGCTGGAGGAATGATGCGGAATTTGATTTGGACATTTTGTCTCCTAAGGAAAAAAGATTATACTTAGACCATTTTATAACATTTTGTGCGGTCTGTCAATTGTCATGAAAACAGAAAAATTGCGGCGCGCCCCGCCGCACATTGTGAATTTTCACCGCGCCCCGCTTTTCGCGGGGCTCCGCCCCACACCCCGCCGGGCGCTGCCCGGAACCCGCCGGGGGACTTGTCCCCCGGACCCCCAACTAAAGAGGAGGGTTCGGGAGAACGCGCAGGCCCGAAGTCTGCACAAACTTTTTGTATGTACGATGGGTTTTCACAAACATCATTCCGAGTCGCTTTCCATAGTCTTTTCCCTTAGTTGGGAGTCCAGAGGGTAGCGACCGCAGAGAGCGGCGCCGCGGTAGTGAATAACAGCCCAGTGGGCTGTTAGAGCCGCGGCGTGACCGAGCCGCAGCGAGAACAATGTCCCTCTGGCGGGGTGTGGGGCGGAGCTCCGCGAGATGCGCTCTCTCCTTGACAAAACGGCCGTCTGTGTGCTAAAATAGCTTCGAAATATAATTGCACAAGAGGTACCAACGATGAACATACCGAACGACATCCGACTTGCCGCCGAGGCCGCGGAGCGCGAGCTCGCCCCGGTCTTTGCCGAGATCGACCGCGTGGCCCGTGTCTGCACCGAGCGCGTGATGGACACTTTCGCGCGCTTTCGCGTTTCCGACGCGATGTTCGCGCCATCCACTGGCTATGGCGTGGGGGACACAGGCCGCGACACGACGGACAAAATCTGCGCCGCGATCTTCGGCGCCGAGGACGCCCTCTGCCGCCATCAGCTCGTCTCCGGCACGCACACGATCAGCGTGGCGCTGTACGCGATGCTGCGCCCCGGCGATGTGCTGATCTACGCGACCGGCACGCCGTATGACACGCTCCGTCCGGTCATCGGCATTGTGGAGCAGGGCTCCGGTTCGCTCCGGGATTTCGGTGTGCATTACGATGAGGTAGACCTTCTCCCGGACGGCTTGGTCGACCTTGACGCGCTGGGCGATATGCTCGGTCGCTACGGGGATCGCGTGCGCGTGGTGGCGTTCCAGCGCTCGAAAGGCTATGCCGCGCGGCGCACGCTGTCGGCCGAGGAGATCGGCGCGGCGTGCCGCTTTGTGAAGGAGCGAAGTGCGCGGGCATATACGTTTGTGGACAATTGCTACGGAGAGTTCACGGGCGAGGCGGAGCCGTGCGCGCTCGGCGCGGATTTGATGGCGGGATCGCTCATAAAGAACGCGGGCGGCGGCATGGCGGACACCGGCGGCTACATCGCGGGCAGTGCCCGGTGTGTGGAGCTGTGCGGATACCGTCTCACCTGTCCGGGTGTGGGCAGGGACACCGGCGCGGCGCTCGGTCAGACGCGCAATATACTGAAGGGATTTTTCTACGCGCCGCACACGGTGGCACAGGCGCTCAAGACGGCGAACCTGGCGGCGTATCTGTTCGATGCGGCGGGGTTTTCGGTGCATCCGAAGCCGTTCGAGCCGCGATATGACATCATTCAGGCGATCGACCTCGGAACGCCGGAGGCGCTCGTGGGATTTTGCGGCGGCATCCAGGCGGCGTCCCCGGTGAACGCGCATGTTGCGCCGACGCCGGGCGAGCAGGGCGGATACGCGGACAAGGTCGTGATGGCGGCGGGGACCTTCGTCGAGGGCGCGTCGATCGAGCTCTCGGCGGACGGGCCGATGCGCGAGCCGTACACCGTCTTTATGCAGGGCGGTCTGACGTACGAAAGCGCCCGCCTCGCCATCATGTCCGCCCTCGCGGGGTGCAGATGAATGAATAGGATATGCGGGGGAGAGGCTTTTTGGGAAAAAGCACCTCCCCCGCACCCCCTCCGCAAAAACTTTTGAGAGGGGGGAGATGAGGAGTGCGACTCGCCATGAAGTCTGCACAAACCCAGTAGTTGGGGGCCCGGGGGACACCGAGTACGGATAAGGTTCGGGTAGAATGATGCTTTGCATCATTCTACGCTACACGGCACGTAAATTGGCTGGCCATTGAAAACTTCATGCCGTGTAGGGGGTCTGGGCAGCGCCCCACGCAGGTTTGGGCGGCAGCCCAACCTCGCATGTGTGTACTTCCGGCGGAGCCGGAAGTACAGCGAAACAGGCGCAAGCCTGAGCGCAAATGAAGTCTGTGCTCCACGATGAGATTGAGCGCAGACTCCGTTTGCCCTCGGACTCCGTCCTTCGGGCGGGGCCTGCAATGTTGGGGCTATCGCCCCAAACCCCATCTGGGCTCCGCCCAGACCCGCCGGGGGACCGATGAAATTTGTTAAAAGCTTGGGAAGAATGGCGCGAAGCGGCATTCTTCAGGTACATGGCACGCAAACTTCCATTTACATGCAAACTTCATGCCATGTACACCGGACCCCCGGAAGGGGGGCTGTGCAGACTTCATTGAGAGGTCCTCCCCACCCTTCCCCACATAAAATCCCCGCCTATATCGAACTTTTTTCAAAAAAGCTCTTGACTATCCACGACAAAAGTATATAATTATATGAGATATACAGGATCATTAGGCGCAGTGCGCCTCTTTTTCGGAAAGGTACATTAAATGAAGAAAAAAGCAGCAGTTATCGGCTATGGCGGAATGGGCTCATGGCATGTTCAGCATATACAAAACAGCGACGTCGTCGAGCTTGCGGGAATATTCGACATCGATCCCGCAAAGCAGGAAAAGGCGAAGGCAAACGGCATTTTCTCCTACGAGAGCCGCGAGGCGCTTCTTGGCGACCCCGAGATCGAGCTTGTCACGATCGCTATCCCGAACGACGTCCATGAGGAGGTCGGCATCGCGGCGCTGAGTGCGGGTAAAAACGTGATCATGGAAAAGCCCGTGACCCTCTCCCTCGAGTCGCTTGAGAGGCTGATCGCCTGTGCAAACGAGCACGGCGTGCTTTTCACCGTCCACCAAAACCGCCGCTTTGACGTGGATTATCTCGCGATGAAGAAGATACACGACAGCGGCGAGATCGGCAAGATCATCGACATCGAGAGCCGCATCCACGGAAGCCGCGGCATCCCCTCCGACTGGCGCGGAGAGAAGGCCCACGGCGGCGGAATGCTGCTTGACTGGGGTGTACATCTGATCGATCAGGTCCTCAATGTGATGGGCTGGGATGTGAAGTCCGTACGCTGCGAGTTCGAGCATACCACCAACGATGAGGTGGACGACGGCTTCGGAATGTGGCTGGAGTTTGCCTCCGGTGCGAAGGCGTACATCGAGACCAAGACGTACAATTTCATCCCGATGCCCCGTTTTTACATGCGCGGCGAGAGCGGTACCGCATACATCCAGGACTGGCGCATGGAGGCAGATGTGGTCCACTGCAAATACTGGCATGAGAACGACGTCCTCCCGGTGCAGACGGCGGCGGGCCTGACAAAGACGATGGCTCCGCGCGACGAGGTCACCGTGGACACCTACAAGGTGCCGCGTCCGGAGTCGGATGTACACGACTTCTACCGCAACTACGTCGATGCGATCGACGGCAAGTGCAAGCAGCTTGTCACGCATGACGAGATGCGCACCGTGCTTAAGGTGATCATGAAGGGCTTCGAATCCGCCGCAAACGACGGGACGAAGGTCGAGTTTTGAGCTAAACGGGGGAGGCCTTTTTCCCTGAAAAAGGTCTCCCCCGGCGTGTTCCGGGCGCGACCCGGAAAATCGTCCGGGGGAACGTTCCCCCGGCAACATAATAAATTTCGTTTTGCGCGTTTACGAAATAAAACGCGCTCGAAGAGTAGATCGCAGCGCGTGAAGTGCCCGCCGGACGGGGAGTTGCCGGTCGGACGAAAAGCCCGCATATCGGGCTTGCGGTGCCGCGATCGCATCCCGCTTCAGTCGCTCGGATCTCCTCCGGGCCCCTTTGCGGGCATCTTCGGGGGAGTATTTTTATGAAAAAATATAACCTCCGGGTGCCGGTAACAGCAGCTCTGCTTGCCGCACTCTCCATCGTCCTCGGGAAGTTCGCCGCCATCAGCATCGGCGACACTATCCGCATCAGCTTCGAGAATCTTCCCCTGATTCTCTCCTCCGTCATCCTCGGCCCGCTCTGGGGCGTGGGGACGGCCGTTTGCGCCGATCTTCTCGGCTGCGTGCTTCGCGGATACGCTGTCATCCCGCTCATCACCCTCGCACAGGCGATGATGGGGCTTGTCCCCGGGCTGCTTGCGCGCTTTGTGTTCAGACGCACAAGTGCGCCGGCTGTCGCCGTCTCGGTCATGCTCAGCCATGTGATCTGTTCCATGGGGATTAAGACAGCCGCGCTGCATCTCAGCTACGGCTCGCCGTTTTTGCCGCTTTTAGGCTCACGCGTCCTGCTCTATGCCGCAATCGGCGCGGCGGAGGCGTATATCTGTGCCCTGCTTGTGAGAAACAGCGCCGTGCGGCGGGAGTTCTCGCTCCCTGACACGTCGCCGCGCCGCAAAGGGACGATGTGCGATGCGTCCGCGGCACACGAAGCGGTAAACGAAGCACCGCACACCGAAAAGGAGACGCACACAAGATGACGTACGAAGAGACGCTTGAATACATACACGCGGTGTCATGGAAGGGCAGTGTGCCCGGGCTCGGCCGCATCTCCCGTCTGTGTTCGATGCTCGGCGATGTGCAGAAGCGCCTGCGCTTTGTCCATGTCGCCGGAACGAACGGCAAGGGTTCGGTCAGCGCGATGACAGCGTCCGTCCTGCGTGCGGCCGGGTATCGGGTGGGGCTGTTTACCTCGCCGTATATCCTCGATTTCTGCGAGCGCATCAATATAGACGGGGAGAGTGTCTCCCACAAGGCGCTGTGCCGCGCCGCCGAGCGCGTCCGGCCTTTTGCTGACTCCATGGAGGACGCGCCGACGGAGTTCGAGCTCATCACTGCGATCGCGTTCGTCTGCTTTGCCGAGGCGCAGTGCGACATCGTCGTGCTGGAATGCGGCATGGGCGGCCGGCTCGATTCGACGAATGTGATCCCCTCGCCTGAGGTATCGGTGATCACGAACGTAGCGCTGGATCACACCGCGGTCCTCGGGGACAGCGTGGAGGCGATCGCGCGCGAGAAGGCGGGGATCATCAAGGACGCGCCCACGGTTGCGGGGGCACTCCCGCCCGGCGCGGATGAGGTGATCGCCTCCGTGTGTGCCGGGCGCGGCGTGCGGCTTGTACGCGCCGAGAGGGAGGTCGTCCTCACCGATGTGCGGCCGACGCGCGGCGGGATATATTTCAGGTGCGGCACGGCGGACGGTGTGGTCGGCAGTGCGGTTGATGCGGACAGTGCGGTCGGTATTGGCGACGCCCCCGGCGGTACGGTCGATAGGGGCGATGCAGATGGCACGGCCGGCACGACCGTTACGGCTGGGAGGAGCGGCGCGCACGGCGTGGACGGCTTCTCCGAAGCATCAGGCGATGGCGGCTGCGGGTCCGTTGCAGGCGGCACAGGTGGCGCGGGCGGTGAGAATGGTACGCCGGACGCGCACGATACACACGACTCTCCCGATGCGCAAGAGCCCGGGGAGCTGTTCGTTCCGCTGTGCGGGCTGTATCAGATATTGAACATACGCACGGTGCTTGCCGTAGTCGGCGAGCTTCGGCGCGAGGGATGGGCGATATCCCCGGCGGCGCTGGCCGAGGGGCTTCGGACGGTACGCTGGCGCGGGCGGTTCGAGGTGCTGTCGGAGGATCCGACGGTGATCTTTGACGGTGCGCACAATCCGGACGGCGCATCCCAGGCGGCGGCGACATTCGCGGCGCTGTA
>CAYVUJ010000072.1:0-6845 GCA_964454825.1 uncultured Lachnospiraceae bacterium
CGGGGAATCTGCTCGTGCGTCTCAAGCTTCTTGCGACCTCTGTGATGAAGGGACTTCGTCTCACTTACAGCACGATGCAGAATAAATTCATCTTTGAGCTGTACGACAGGAAAAACCGCCGCCTCGCAGACAGCGGTGCTGAGGATCCGATCCTTCTTTGCGAACAGCTCGGCACGCTCGGCTCTCTCAGCTCCGTGACAGACAAGTCGAGCTATCTCAACCGCGTCAGGGTGAGAGGCTCGGCGGGCAAGGCCGGCACGTACAATGTGGTGACGGTGAACGCTTCCTCCTACAGCTTCCCGGACGGCTACGACGACTCCGGCGAGCAGATCCGCGAGGGCTTTGCGCGCAGCGGGATCGGCGTGTCGCTCTACACCACGGAGAACGCAAACGGCGAGGATGTGTTCGACAGCGCGGGATACTACGCGGCTCTGTATGAATACGGACGGCAGTATCTCTCAAAGCACCGGGTGCGCAGAGAGATCACGGCTCATCTGCCCGACGCGGGGGCGGTATCGGTCGGGGATGTGTGCTCGATCAGCACAACGGCCATGGACACTGCCGCCGTTCTCATCAGGTCAAAGGAATACTCAGTGAAAAACGGTGAGCTTTCGTGCATCGCCACCATGACGGCAATAGGCTGATGCGCATCGCCACCTGAAAACGAAAGGAGAAAAATTGGAAAAATCAATGTTTTTTGATGCCGATATCGTAAACGGCGAGCCGGATCTGGTATACAGTGCCGCAGATATCGCCATGCTCAGGCGCGCGTACTATGACGACGGTGTGCTCAGCGGCGACGCGCTCAAGGTCAGCACCGGACTCGGAATGAGGCTGCATATCGCCCCCGGCGCCGCCGTTTTGCACGGCTACACATATGTTCTTGATGCGGAAAAGACTCTCATACTCGACTCGGCGTCGTCCTTGCCACGGGTCGATCTCATCGTGCTGAGACTGGATCTTGCGGCGCGCTCGATCGCACCCGTGATCATAAAGGGAGAGGGTGCGGTTGCGCCCGCCACCCCGTCACATTATACATCCGGCCTGAAGATCGATCTGCCGCTTGCAAAGATCGAGCTTTCTGCGCTGGCGTCCACATCGAGTGTCGGAAAGCTGACCGATCTGCGCCGCTTTGCCTCGCAGAAGGTGATGGAGGGGCCGTTTCGCGAAATCGTCGCCGAGGAGCTTGCCTCCTCGCCCATGCTCACCGACTCGGAGCTGGCTTCGGTGAAGGCGCTGCTCTCGCTCGTCGATGTTGACGGCACGGGCGCAAGAGTCCTGTGCGACGACGGGCAGTACCGCTCGGCAGCGCTTCTTGAGAGGGCCGAGCTCGTGCGCTACACCGAGCCGGGCGAATATGAGTTCGACGTTGCGCTGTATCCTTCGGCAAACGACCTTTATGACATCGAGGTCATCGGCGCGGGCGGCGCGGGCGGCTCCATCCTTCAGGAATATGCCCGCGGAGGCGGCGGAGGTGCCGGATCTGCCGTCACGGTGAGCGGTATTCGCATCCCCTGTGAGTCGGTCGGGGTTTGTGTCGGCGCGGGCGGACAGGGTCATTCCGGCCAAAAGGGCGGCGACGGCGAAGAAAGCCGCTTCGGTCCTGTGGCTGCCGAGGGCGGCCGCGGCGGCGACGGCGGCAGCAGCTTCGGCGGCGGAAGCGGCGGGCAGAGCATGCCGTTTCGTGGTGAGGACGGAAAGAGCGGTTCGGACAATGCCGCCTCAGTCACGGGGCGCACGTCATGCGGCGCGGGCGGCTCCGGATTCTTCGGCAAGGGCGGAAAAGGATCGCCTGACGCCTCCGTCGCGGTCGGAAACGCCGGCTCCGGCATCGGCGCGGGAGGAAGCGGTTCGGGCGGAAACGCGCAGCTTTCGGCCCTTCTCGCCGGTGGAAAGGGCGCGCCCGGCGCCGTGATCGTATACGGCTACAAGGTCAGATCGGATGAGAGGGGTGCGTGATCACTTTGAGCTGGGAGATAGTAGCGGGACTTGTCACGCTTCTCAGTGCGTTTATCTCCATAATGACCGTTGTCGTCAAGGTGAACGGAACACTGAGTCGGCTTGATGAGGCGGTGCGTCAGCTCCGCAAATCGCTCGATGAGCAAAAGAAGCAGAGCGAGAGCTTCGCACGCACTCTTGCCTCGCACGAGACGCGCATCGCCGTGCTCGAGGACGAACGGAGGCTGCAATGAGCGCGTTGCGTGAGTGCATAAGGCGCGCCGTGAGGACATTTCTTCAGGCGGCGTTCGGATACGCGGCGGCAAGTCTTGCGGGGCTTGTCGAGAGCGGCGGATTTACGAAAAACACCCTTGCGGCTCTGCTCACCGCGGCGGTGGCGGCGGGGCTTGCGGCGGTGATGAATATTGCGCCGCGCCGCGCTGCAAATTATGAAACAAAGGAGGATTACATGGATGAGTAAGCTATACAAGGGTATTGATATTTCGCTGTATCAGGGGGATGTGGATTTCGCCGCGCTTCGCGACGCGGGGATCGATTTTGTCATGATCAAGGCGTCGCAGGGGCGCACGGCGGATTACGACCATCCGTTTGAGGACCCGAGGTTTCGCTCGAATGCACAGCGATTTGCCCGCACACCGGGCCAGATCTACGCCGGGACGTACCATTATCTGATGGCGCGCAACGACGAGCAGGCCCGCGAGGAGGCGGATTTCTTCATTAATACGGTCCGGCCGTACCGGGACGCTCTCCGGCTTTGGGCGGCCGTGGATGTGGAGGATGCGATGCTCAGCGTCAGCGCCGCCGAGCTTACGCGGATCGTGAAGGTGTTCTGCGACCGCGTGAAGGCGGCGGGGCTCAGGCCGATGGTGTATTCGTCGAGCTGGTGGTTGAAGAACCGCTTCAGCGTCCCGGCGGGCGTCCCGGTGTGGGAGGCGAATTGGTCGGTGTCGGCCGTCCCCTCGGGCGCGCGGATGTGGCAGAAGGGGACGGGCTCCGTCGCCGGTATCGCGGGCGAGGTGGACATCGATTACGCATACGACATCATGGGGGATGTCGACGGTGACGGCAAGGTGAACGCGCGGGACGTCATTGCCGTGATGCGGTATATGCTCAAAAATAAGGGCTCTGTGATCGACATAGGCCAGGCGGATTTTGACCGCGACGGTAAAATAAACGCGCGCGATGTGATATCCCTGATGCGCGCGATCGCGGGGTAAGGACCGCGATCACGGGGCAGGGATGAAATAAATATGCGGGGGGTGCCTTTTTTCTGAGTTCGCACAGCGAACTCGCAAAGACACCCCTCGCAGTATTTTTATCTTCTCTTCTTCTTGACCGAATAGCCGAATGAGCCGATCTTCTTTCCGAGTGCGAAGTAGCTTCCGTGCGCGTATGCGGCGAGCGAGCATTGCTCGATCCTGAGCTTGCCGTTCTCGTCGATATACCGGTCGTCGACATCTACCGCCGTGATATCTGCAAGGAACATGTCGTGCGAGCCGAGCGGTGTGATGTCTGTTACGCGGCACTCCAGTGAGAGCGGGCTCTCAGCGACGGTCGGGCAGTCGATCGTAGTCGCCTCCTCGGCCGTGAGACGGCATGCGGCGAACTTGTCGACGTCCCGTCCGCTGCGCACGCCGCAGAAGTCGATGGACCTGATGATGTGCGACGACGGCAGATTGATCACGAACACGCCGCTTTGCTTTATCATCTCGTATGAAAGGCGGCTGGGACGCAGTGAGATGTAGGTCTTGGGCGGGTCCGAGCAGACGATGCCCGTCCATGCGACGGTTATGAGATTGTCGCGTCCGCCGTGGCGGCATGATACGAGTGCGGGCGGGATAGGCGCGCTCAGTGTGCCGCCCTTCCATGTGATCTTCGGCATAGTGACCTCCGGGTGGTGCTTTTTGTATATGTTCTGCTTTTGGCATATATTCTACCATAATTTGCGTGCTCTTTCAAGTGTGACTTGCCATTGGCGCGAAAAGGTGGTAGAATATGCGTATACTATCCTCAGTGATACAAGGAGAATCCCATGCTTGAGTTTGATCCCGCTCGGTGCGCGCTTTGTCCCCGGCGGTGCGGTGCCGTGCGCAGTGCGCGCGCCGGATTCTGCAATGCTCCGGACGGCGCCGTCGTGTGCAAGGCGATGCTGCACCGCTTCGAGGAGCCGTGTATCTCCGGCCCGGACGCGGCGCGCGGCGCGGGGACGGTGTTTTTCGGCGGATGCACTCTGCGCTGTGTCTACTGCCAGAATTCGGCGATATCCCGCCGTGCGGACGGCGATGTGCTCGATGCCGCAGAGCTTGCGCGCGTGTTTCTTGATCTGCAACATGCTGGGGCGTACACCCTCGATCTTGTGTCGCCGACCCCGTACGCGCCGTACATTGTGCGGGCATTGGAGCTGGCGGGGGATGCGCTTACGATCCCGGTGGTGTGGAACACCGGGGGCTATGAGCGACCGGAGACGGTTGCGGCGCTTGCCCCGTATGTCGACGTATGGCTGACGGATGTGAAGTACGCCGATCCGGCGCTCGCGGTGAGGTACGGCGCACCGCAGGACTATCCTCAGGCTGCGCTCGATGCGCTCTGGGAGATGGTATCGGTGAGCGGCAAGGTGCGGTATGCCGGATCCACAGACGCTTCGGGCATAATGACACGCGGGGTGATCGTGCGGCATCTGGTGCTCCCGGGCGCACGGCACGACAGCGCGGCGGTGCTGAGGGCGGTCGCGGACAAGGTCGGTACGGAGAATGTCGTGCTGTCGCTGATGAGCCAGTACACGCCCGGCTTTGCACCGTCTTGCTATCCGGAGCTCGGACGGCGCGTCACGACCTTCGAGTATGAGTACGCCGCCTCTGTGGCGAGGGAGCTCGGCTTTGAGGGCTACGGACAGTCGCGCTCGAGCGCCGTGGCGGCGTATGTCCCCGAGTGGTGAGGGAAAGAGGGGCGCGCCATCGCCGTCCGCCGGGACGGCAAAATGATCGCAAACGCTCCTCTGAAAGTCCGTCGCAGGCAGACATTTCGCGGGAGGACTTTTCTCCCGAAGCCCCTCCCAAATGCTGCCTTTCTTTGCTTACCCCCTTTTTCTTTGCGGTGAATTTCCTTATTTTACTTGATTTCTCGCGCAAAGGGTAGTATAATATAATCGTAGTTTTAGTGTCATGCTTAAGGCAACACCGCACAATTCGCGGCTGACGCCTTGACGGCACACTTGCTTGCATCTTTTCCGCCAAAGCGCCCAACTCCCCTTGGCAATAGGTCTACTATTACCTTCGGGAATTTGTACGCTTTGACGAAAAATCTGTCGGCCGAGTTGCACAGTCAGAATTGTGCGGTATTGCCTTAAAATCGCCGCATTATAGCCTGAAAAGGCTTGTGCGGATGCATTTTTCATATTTTCCGGGGGTACTCTCCCCGTGAGCTTCCGGGGACACTGTCTCCCCACAAATTGATTTTGAAAGGACATAAGCGTATGGCAGCGAAACAGTCGGCGAAGAAAAAGGACGCGCCGCTCGGCGCTCAGGCGACGCCGGAGGAGAAGAAGAAAGCCCTCGAAACGGCCATCACAAAGATCGAAAAGAACTTCGGGACCGGGTCTATCATGAAAATGGGCGAGCGGGCGCAGATGAACGTTGCGGCCATCCCGACCGGATCGCTGACGCTCGATCTGGCGCTCGGCGTCGGAGGACTGCCGCGCGGACGTATCGTCGAGATCTACGGTCCTGAGTCGAGCGGTAAGACCACGGTCGCGCTCCACGCTGTTGCCGAGGCTCAGAAGACGGGCGGCGAGGCGGCCTTCATCGACGCGGAGCACGCGCTCGATCCCGTGTACGCAAAGGCGCTGGGCGTCAATATCGACGAGCTCCTCGTATCTCAGCCGGATTCCGGAGAGCAGGCCCTTGAGATCGCCGAGGCGCTTGTGCGCTCCGGAGCGGTCGACGTCATAGTCATCGACTCCGTCGCGGCGCTCGTCCCTCAGCAGGAGATCGACGGCGAGATGGGCTCCTCCCATGTGGGACTGCAGGCCCGCCTCATGTCCCAGGCGCTTCGCAAGCTCTCCGGCATCGTATCAAAGACAAATACCATCGTTATATTTATAAACCAGCTTCGCGAGAAGGTGGGCGTGATGTACGGCAATCCCGAGACCACGCCCGGCGGCCGCGCGCTGAAATTCTATGCCTCCGTGCGTCTTGACATCCGCCGCACCGAGGTGCTCAAAAACGGCACCGAGAGCTACGGTAACCACGTGAAGGTCAAGGTCGTCAAGAACAAGGTGTCTCCGCCGTTCAGGGTTGCGGAGTTCGACATCCTCTACGGCCACGGCATCTCCCGCTCGAGCGAGGTCATCGACCTTGCGATCCAGCGCGGCATCGTCGAAAAGAGCGGTTCGTGGTTCTCCTACAACGGCGAGCGGCTTGCGCAGGGCAAGGACAACGCCCGCGTCGCGATTGAAAACGACAGCGCGATGTACGCCGAGATCGAGGAGAAGATCCGCGCAGTCGGCGTCACCGACGACATGATCGAGGATTCCTTCGAGGAGGACGATGACGATGATCTCGACATCCGCACGCTCGGCTTTGAGGATGAAGAGTGATCCGGAACTGTAAATGGTAATCGAAGAGGTATCGTACGGGAATTTCCGGAACATCGCTCAGGCGAAGGTCGCCTTCGCCCCCGGTACGAACGTCATCTGGGGGCGAAACGCGCAGGGAAAGACGAATATGCTCGAGGGGATATACTTCTTCGCGCGCGGAAAGAGCTTTCGTGCGGGCGCGGAGAGGGAGCTCGTCCGGCTCGGCGAGCGCGGGGCGGATGTTTCCGTGACATTTTGCCGCGAGAGCCTGTCGCGTCCGCAAACGCTGTCGGCGCATATCCCCGTCTCCGGA
>CAYVUJ010000073.1:0-6780 GCA_964454825.1 uncultured Lachnospiraceae bacterium
CCACTCACAGAACATCTGCACTGCGGGCTCGTATGCGGCGAAAATCTCCGTGGTCTTGCCTTTGCGGTAGAGGATATTGCGGATAGCCGCGTAGCGCAGGCACTCGTTGTCCTCAAGGGGAGCGCTGAGATACTTCTCGCGAGCCTCAGCCGCACCTGCCATCATAGCGTCGATATCGCAGCCCGCGACGGCGATGGGAAGAAGTCCCACTGCGGTCAGCACGCTGTAACGTCCGCCGATATCATCCGGTACGACGAAGGTCTCATAACCCATCTCGTCGGAGAACTTCTTGAGAGTTCCGCGCGCGCGGTCGGTGGTGACGAAGATGCGGTCCTTAGCGCCGTCCTTGCCGTACTTCTTCTCCAGAAGCTCGCGGAAGATGCGGAAGGTGATCGCAGGCTCGGTGGTGGTTCCGGACTTGGAGATGACGTTGATGCAGACATCCTTGCCCTCGCAGATGGCGAGCAGATCCGCCATTGCGTTTGCGCTTATGGAGTTTCCGGAGAAGTATACGTCCGGCGTATCCTTCTTCAGGTTGTTGTAAAGGGGAGATTTCACGAATTCGATCGCGGCACGCGCGCCGAGATAGGAGCCGCCGATGCCGATGACGACGAGGATGTCGCAGGATTTTTGAATCTTCTCAGCGGCGACCTTTATCCTTGCGAACTCCTCCTTGTCGTAGTCGACGGGAAGGGTGCGCCAGCCGAGAAAATCACTGCCCGCGCCGCTTGCCTCGTCCACAGTCTTTTTTGCCGCGGCGACCTCGGCTGCCATCTGTGCGACTTCGTTTTCGCGCACAAACGGCGCGATGAATTTTTCATTAAGTTTGATCATTTGCATTCCGTTCCTTTGTTTGATCTTTGGATACACTAATGATACTACAAAATCCGACCGTTTTCAAGCACTTTGGACGAAAAATATCATTTATCCCCAACTTAATCACACTGCTTCAGCAAAAATGCGGCGAGAATGCGCGAAAGAAGCTGTCCGAAGCTGATACGGGGTGCGTCGCACTGCGCTGTGACCGGTACCTCACCGACGCACTCGCCGTCGATCGAGTATACGACACGTCCGAGAGTATCCCCGGCGCAAATCGGTGCCGCGACGCTTTCGGGCAGTTCGACGCTCGTCTCCACCTTGCCGTGCGAGGAGGAGGGAAGAAGCGCCGTGAACTCACCGTAGGATGCCGGGACGGTGGCTGATGCGCCTCCGGTCAGGGGTATCTCACCGGCCGACGCGCCGGGAGCGTTGTAAATGAAGTAATTCGCAAAACCCCAGTCGAGAAGGCGCTTTGCCGCCTCGTTTCGTATATCGCGGTTGGGCGAGCCCATAATAACCGCGCACAGATGCAGGTCGTTTCGCTTTGCGGTGGCGCTGATGCAAAAGCCCGCCGCGGACGTCGATCCCGTTTTCAGTCCCGTCGCGCCCTGATAGAAGCGCACGAGACGGTTTGTGTTCGTCAGCCCGAAGGCTCCGTCTCGGATGCTGTCCATCCAGATGGAGCTGTACGAGAAGATCTTGTCGTGCTTGGAAAGCTCGCGCGACATCAGCGCGATGTCGTACGCGCTCGTGACGTGGTTTGTGACCGCGTCGTCGAGACCTGTCGGATTCTCGAAATGGGTGGAAGTCATGCCGAGCTGTGCCGCGCGCTCATTCATGCGTACGACAAAGCCCTCGACGCTGCCCGCCACAAGCTCCGCGAGCGCGACGGCGGCGTCGTTTGCCGAGGCGATCACGGTGCTTTTGATAAGGTCCTCGACCCCCATCGTCTCGCCCGCCTTGAGAAATATCTGCGAGCCGCCCATCGAGGAGGCGTATTCGCTGATTTGTACGCTGTCTGTGAGGGCGAACTGTCCCGCGTCCAGTGCCTCCATGGTGAGGAGCAGCGTCATGATCTTAGTCACGGACGCCGGCGGGAGAGACTCGGCGGCGTTTTTTGCGTACAGCACGGTGCCGGTCGCAAGGTCCATCAGAACCGCGGATTTGCAGTCGAGATCGAAGGGGGCGTTGTCCGCGACCTCGGCGGCTGCTTCGGTCTCGGCGATGGTCATGATGCCGTCGTTTTCCGGTGAGATCGCCCGTGCCCCGTCGGCCGGAGTCATCGGTGTATCGCCGTCGGCAAGGCTTGAAATGCTGCAAAGCGCCGTCATGATCAGCGCCAGGGAAAGTGCCGCAATACGTGGGATCATTTTCATAGGTATGTCCTGCCTTCATTTTTTGCTACATTATATTCGTCGCGGACGCGGAGTATGACGGGCAGAGCGTATTGTCCGAAAGACTCAACCCCGGGTTGAGCCAGACACGAAAATTGCGTTATTGTTTTTTGCCGCTTCACGGGTTATAATGAATACAGAATTCGAATTCAGTACAATCGAAAGGAGAAAAATTATGACTGTCGGAGAAAAGATAAAAGAGCTTCGCAAGAAGAAGGACCTGACGCAGGAAAAGCTCGCGGATTTTCTGCGCGTGTCGTATCAGGCCGTCTCAAAGTGGGAGTGCGGATTGTCGTCGCCTGATCTTTCGCTGATCGTCCCGCTCGCAAGACTGCTTGGTGTGACTACGGACGAACTGCTCGGAGCCGTGAACGGCGATGAGGACAAAAGACGCGGCGAGCTTGAGGCGCAGTATCAGGATACCTTTAAAACTGGGGATATGCAGCTTCGGCTCAGGATATGTGAGGATGCACTCGGGGAATATCCTGGAGATATGAAGTGGCTTAACCAGCTGGCGTGGAATGTCTGGTGCCTGGCTGTCGGTATTATGCCGGACGGCGCTGAGTTTGAGGCACAGCGGGAAAAAGCGATCAAGCTCTTTGATACCGTGATCGAAAACACGCAGGACGATGAGGTAAAGGTATACGCCATTCAGGGAATCGTTCAGTGTCTTTGCGGTAAGGGCGCAAAGGATGAGGCGAGAAAGTATGTCGAGCTTTTTCCCGAGCCGAAGATCAGCTCAGATCTCAGGGACAAACTTCTCTGTAAGTGTCTGAGCGGGGACGAGCAGATATGCCGAAAACAACAGTATGTGGAGAAAAAGCTCGCTGAGTTCGTCGATACGCTGATGTGGGGGCAGGTCGGAGAGGGCTATACCTGCCCGGATGCCGATTCAGCCGCCGAAGCCATTATAAATGCGATGATACCTGACGGAAATTATTGCTCGTATCATCACCATATGGCACATATTCAGTTCAGGAAAGCCGAAATGGCAGTCAAAAGCGGAGACGGTGACAGGGCAGTTGAGCTTTTGCAAAGGGCGGCGTATCATGCAGGGGAGTTCGATATCATTGACACCGTAAGCCCGGGTGAATATGCGTTCACAGCGCCTCTTCTCAATAGGCTGACGATAGACAGCCGTGAATTCTGTCGCACAGGAACAACCACACTGACGGACGATATCAGGGAAATGTGCAAACGAAATTCCTTTGACCCCATACGCGAGCGAGAGGATTTCAAGGCACTGTTCTGAGGGCTTGAAAACTTGAAAAAGAAAATACGAAGAGATGATCCTCTTCGTATTTTTTGTGTTATAATATACTTTGATCGCAGAGCTAAATCATAACCCCTTGGTTGACGCTGTCCTCGGCGGCCTTCGTGTTCTCGCGGACATACATCGCCGCGGGACCGTCGAAATCCGGAATGCTGAGCGCGCCGGAGCTGACCGCGCAGGTACCGATCAGGCCGACGGTTCTGAAAAACAGTGTCTGAAACACGATGCGGTCAACCTGAGCGTCGACGCCTTTGGGTGCATGGCTGTGCATGAGACGGCACGCGCACGCAAACATCCGGCCGTATATCTCCGCCATCGCCGATGTCTCTGCCGAGAGTATTTCGAAAAGACGCGCTTCCTCTGCCTCGGTGAGTATCATGAACTCGCTCCCGATCTCTCCGGAAACGATCCGGTGAATTTTGGCGGCGAAATCACTGCGGTCGCCGAAATCACCGCGGTCGGGGGTGAAAAACCGATTTTTCTTCGGCAGGATGTTAAAATCCGCGGCACAGGCATAGTAGCTTTTGTTTACCCCCGCATACCCTGCAAAGCAGTCGCAGCCGAACTCACCGTCGGCCTCGTCATCCGACACTGCGTAATTTGTGCCTGTCGCGCCGTCATACAGTGTGTCCTTTTCCTGAAACTGAGGATATCTCCCGTAAAATTCCGCGTTGCCCCGACGCATGAGCGGCCAGATCAGCCCCCAGAGCAGACGTTCGTCGGCCAGCGGAGCGCAGAAGCGGTTCAGCGTCCTGATCTCCGGGAGCTTTTCCCGTACGCCTGAGACGATCTCGGCAAGCGCACCTTCGGCAAGCTTTGACGCTTCGGTGTTAAACTCCCTTGTGAAATCGTCTGTAAATATGACAAGATTTGTCTGATACTTTCCCTTGGTTGCTTTTGAAATCAGATTGTACTTCTCAAGCAGAGCAATCTCATCCTCGAGGTAGACCGACGCAACGCCGAGCTCAATTGAAAGCTCTCTTGCCGTCATCGGCGTGTAATATGCCGACATCAGTATCTGTCCCGGCAGCTTTCTTGAAAACAGATTGGTGTATTCGCGGTTGAAGGTTCCCGAAAAAATTGTGACAAATTCAAACGGAGCGGGTTTGAAGCTCTTTTCTCCGAATTCTCTTTCCATACATATGCCCTCTTTCAGTATTTTTCTGGTTTTGAAAAGATAGTATTTTACCATTTCGGGAGAGATACCTGTCTTTTTTGAAACCTCAGCGCAGGATAAGCCGTCGAAATAATAGGCCAGTGTGCATTCGCGGTACTCCTTTGAAAGCATTGCAATCTCGCGGCGAAGCTTTGTAACGTCGTCCGCGGCGAAAAGCTCTTCGGTGAAATCGTATGTATCCGGGGCGTTTTCGTCTATTTCGTCAAATGAATGACGGCTTTTGCTTCGCATGAATTTCCGGTATGTGTTGGCGGCGACGGACCACACATAGCCGTAGAAGGCGTTGTCGTTTTTTATTTTGTCCGCGCTTTGGAGAATGGCGATAACGATATCGTTTGTAAGGTCCTCGGCGTCATTTTTGTCGGAAACACGCGATAACGCATAGGCAAAGATCGTTTTGAGGTTTTCCTCGACAAATTCGGCTGCGCGTGTCTGTTTCAAAATATCCCTCCTTTCGCAGATGGTTCTGAGAGCTCTCGTTTATATAGTACCGCAAGGGCGGATCCGGTTAAACTAAGTCAAAAAATTTTCGTAAAAATATTGTCCGTATCAGACGCGAAAACGGGCGGCAGGGATTTACCCTGCCGCCCGTTTTGGTGTGGTCATTGTGTCTTTTGTCTTATGCTTCGGGTACTTTCCGATGGCACTCTCATTTTGAAAGATGTCTTTCGAGCCAGATCACGCCGAGCTCGAAGGCGTCGGAAAATCCGGCCTTCATGTCCTGCTTGACAATGCGCTCCGTTGTAGGCAGCTTCGAATCTGTTTTTACAACCTGGATAAGTATTTTGTCCGGCACATTTTTGCCCTTGTATTCCTTCTCAGACATTATCATAAGCTGCAGGACGTACTCATCCTCGACGCAGCCGTAGCAGATCATATTGCCCTCCCGCACCAGCGGACGGCCCTTGTAGATCAAATATTCCCCGCTCACTTCGGGAACCTGCGGTGTGTTTTCCGCCATGTCGGTCACTTCCTTTTCTATCATTTTGTAATATTGTACTACATCCGTGGGTGAATGTCAAGAGAAATCGTTCCCTTTATCACCGCGCTGAGTTCAAAGAAGTGGGATTTATTGACATAAATGGGAAAATGAAGTATAATTAATACACATTTTGTACAAATTTGTCGCCGACGCGTCGGGATACGCCTGATGGTATCCCGCGCGTTGATGTGCGTGCGGCTCGTCCGGACCGGCGCGGCGTGCCCGCGATCCGGGCCCTCACGGTGCGGCAAGGACTGCGGACGAATGTCGCCCGCGTCACCCGGCGCGGCGTGTCCCCGTTCCCGGACCCTCATGGTGCGGCAAGGACTGCGGACGAATGTCGCCCGCGCCGCCCGGCGCGGCGTGCCCGCGTTCCGGGTCCTCACGGCGCAGCAAGGGCTGCGGACCGGACGCCCCCGGATCGCATGCCCTTCGCGTCGCTCATCCCCAGGGCATGGGCGCCACGAACGCTCACTCCGGGAACGCGCGGAGCATGTCCCACGGGGTGATCATCCCCATGACCTCGCCTCCGGACGAGCCGTCCGAGGTGACAAATACCGCGGCGACGCGCCGCTTCGACGGC
Source organism: uncultured Lachnospiraceae bacterium (assembly GCA_964454825.1). Classification (GTDB taxonomy): domain Bacteria; phylum Bacillota; class Clostridia; order Oscillospirales; family CAG-272; genus UMGS1312. Next base: position 6,229 of record CAYVUJ010000073.1, read on the forward strand.
CCGCCCGGGATGAATTCGTCTTTAAGCTCGTAGTACGACGCATCCGGCGCAGCGAAGCGGTAATCCTCAGATGTGTGTGCGCCCGGCGGGAGATATTTCACAAGATGCGCGACCGTCAGGTCGGAGCCGAGGCTTGCGTCCGCCTCGGACGCGAAGGAGAGGAGCGTCCCGGCGCTGAATACGCCGTCGAGTACGCCGCCCTCGAGGATGGGGACGTTAGAATACCCGTGTGCCTCCATGGCGCGCACGACGTCGCGGACCTTCTCACAGCCCGTGCACAGGAGCAGTCCCGAGGTCGGAGTGCAGATCGAAAGTGCCGCGGGCGGGTTCTCGACCTCGTCGATTATCCGGCGCAGTATGTCTGTTAGACGGTCGGATGGCGTGAGAAGCTCCTCACCGCTTATGCGGGAGTTGTGCGAAAGCAGATTCCGCGTCTCGCGGCACAGCTCGAGCTCGTCCCGCCAGCGCCTCCCTTCGTCCTCGTTCTCAAACCTGACGATATGCGAGGAAAAGCGGCTGTCGCTGCCCTTGTATTTGTTTTTCAGAAGTCTT
>CAYVUJ010000074.1:0-6715 GCA_964454825.1 uncultured Lachnospiraceae bacterium
TCTCCTGTCTTTATCTCTTTCTTGCGGAGCGTGGAGCTGATGTCGGGTATTACATACCTGAGCGCAGCGGAGAGGGCTACGGCATGTCCGCGGACCGTGTCCGCAAGCTCGCCGCTGATGGGGCTGCGGTGATAGTGACAGTCGACGCCGGCATCACCGCCGTGGCGGAGGCCGCCGTCGCACGTGAATGCGGAGTGGATCTGATAATCACCGACCACCACGAGTGTCACGATACCCTCCCGGATGCATATGCGGTCGTGAATCCGCACCGCCCGGACTGCTCGTATCCGTTCAAGGAACTTGCCGGAGTCGGCGTCGTTTTCAAGCTTCTCACCGCGATCGAGACGCTCGAAAGCGGCGCCCCCATGATCGACTGTGTCCGCCGCGTATGCGACGAGTATATCGATCTTGTCGCCATCGGCACTGTGGCGGACGTCATGCCCGTTGTTGACGAGAACAGGCTGATCGTCGCGCGCGGACTGGCGCTTCTCGAGAAACGCCCGCGTCTTGCCATACGGGAGCTTTTGAACGCGATCTCAAACGATTCGCGTAAAACGGCGAAAAAGAAGATGACTTCGAATCTGATCGGCTTCTCCATCGCGCCGAGGATAAATGCGGCGGGGCGAATCGCCTCGGCCTCTATTGCGGTGGAACTGTTCATTTCCGATGATACCGAGAAGGTCTCGCGCCTTGCACTTGAGCTTTGTGAGATCAACAAGCGTCGCCAGGCGGAGGAGAACAGCATCGTCGATCAGGCGCGCGAGAAGGTCGCCGCCGAATACGGAAGCGAGGGTGCCCCGGTCATCATCCTCTCCGACGAGGGATGGAATCACGGAGTGATCGGCATCGTCGCATCCAGGATCACCGAGCGCTACGGTGTTCCGTCGATCCTTGTTTCCTTCGACGGCTCCTCCGGCGAGTGTCTGCCCGATGATATAGGAAAGGGCTCGGGGCGAAGCGTGAAGGGTATGAATCTTGTCGAGGCGCTGTCCGAGTGTTCAGATCTTCTTGTGAAGTTCGGCGGACATGAGCTTGCCGCCGGGCTTTCGGTTCGTCGTGCTGACCTCGAGGGTTTCAAAAAGCGTCTCACCGAGCATGCGGCGAAGCATCTCTCCGCTGTGCAGCTTTCGCCGTCACTCGAGGCCGACGATGAGCTTTTGCCGGCCGATATAACCAGACGGCAGGCGGAGGAGATAGCGCTTCTCGAGCCGTACGGAGTTGGAAATCAGATGCCGCTCTTTGTTATGCGCGATGTGGAGATCGCAAATGTCGTCTCCGTCGGCGAGGGCAAGCATACCCGGCTGGTGTTGCATCTTGACGGCGGCGATGTCACCGCGATGTGCTTTCGTGCCACGCTCGAGGAGCTTGACGTCTATCCCGGAGACCGGGTGGATGTCGCCTTCAACCTTGATCTGAATGACTATCAGAATGTAAAGACTGCCCAGCTTATTGTAAGGGAGCTTTCCCCCTGTGCCGATGCGCTTCGTCTGCGTCGGGAGCAGGAGAGGCGCTGCGAGATGGCGCTCGCCGCAGTTAAGGACGGAACGGCGTGCGACGTTTCGCTGAACCGCACAAAGCTCGGTGAGATATACAACATGATCCGCGCGGAGTTGAGGCTCGGGCACGAGGTGTTCAGCGTAAATGCGCTTTTGCATCTCGCCGCGGCGAGACGGATCGGGTGCGATTACGTCACGATGCGCCTCACGCTCGAGGTGTTTGCCCAACTGGGACTGCTCGGAACGGTGCCACCTGACAAAGGTGGCGATGTCTACAAATTCCACCTTGACCGGCCGGACGCGCGCACCGACCTTGACCGCTCACCGATATTCAGTGCGCTGAAAGAGCGCAGCTGACCTGTGCTTCACTCCCGAAATGCAGAAATATGGAAGGATAGCTATGACTGTCGAAGATTTAACTAACGAAGAACGCGGCTATGTTCAAAAGCTCATCACAATGATCGATGCCAGCGGACGAAGCTACGATGTTGACAAAATACTGAGGGCATATCTGCGTGCGAAGACGCTTCACGAAGGGCAGTTTCGCAACAGCGGAGAGCCGTATATCATCCATCCGGTTGCCGTGGCGGAGATCGTGCTCTCCCTCGGGCTTGATACGGATTCTATCTGCGCCGCGTTCCTGCATGATACGATCGAGGACTGCTCGGACCGGATAAGCCTTGACGATATCCGCCGCGAGTTCGGCGATTCGGTGGCGCTTCTTGTCGACGGGCTGACGAAGATGGCCGACATCAACATCGGCGACAAAGAGGAAGCCCACATGGAGAACATCCGCAAGATGCTTCTTGCCATGTCGAAGGATATCTGCGTCATTTTCATCAAGCTGTGCGACCGTCTGCATAATATGAGAACGCTCGACGCAAAGCCGGAGAACAAACGGCGCACGACAGCACTCGAGACGATGCATGTCTACGCGCCGCTTGCGCACCGTCTCGGTATGCAGCGCATCAAGCAGGAGCTTGAGAACACCGCGCTCGGTTATCTCGACCCCATCGGCTATGCCGAGGTCAGCGCTGATATCGAGAAAAAGTACGGTGCCAGCCGCGATTTCATCGAAAAGGTACGCGGATATATCTCCGAAAAGCTCGATGAGTATAATATCAATTATACTCTTGAGGGACGCGTGAAAACGGTGTATTCCATATATCGCAAGATGTTTAATCAAAATAAGAGCTTCGATGAGATCTATGACTTCTACGCTCTGCGTATCATCGTGGATACAGAGCTTGAGTGCTATACCGCGCTCGGCGTGATCCATGAGCTGTTCAAGTCTATCCCCGGCCGTTTCAAGGATTATATCTCCACACCGAAGCCCAATATGTATCAGTCGCTCCATACCACTGTCATCGGTCGCGACGGTATCCCGTTCGAAGTGCAGATACGTACCCGCGAGATGCATCACATCGCCGAATACGGTATTGCCGCTCACTGGAAATATAAGTCCGGCGACCGAAGCCGGGAGAATATCGACCGCAAGTTAGAGTGGGTTGCCAAGCTTGTGGACGCAGAGAACGACGCGCTCGATCACGAGGAGTTCATGAGCGCGCTCAAGAACGATATATTCAACGACGAAACCTTCGTGTTCACCCCGAAGGGAGACGTCGTGCCGCTCCCCCAGGGCTCCACGGTGATCGACTTTGCGTACGCGATACACTCACAGATCGGAAACAGAATGATCGGGGCGAAGATCAACGGCATGATCGTTCCGATCGACAGGATCCCGCAAAACGGCGAGATCGTGGAGATACTCACCTCCTCCGCATCGCACGGACCGAGCCGGGACTGGCTTAAGATCGTGCGGACCTCCGAGGCGCGAAACAAGATACGCCAGTGGTTCAAAAAGGAGGGCAGAGCGGAGAATATCGTTGTCGGCCGTGGCGAGCTCGAGAGGGAGTTTGCGAAATTTCCGCGTCGCCTGACGGAGGATCAGAAGACGGAGATCCTTTCCTCGGTGTGCCGCCGGATCGGCATGCAGGAGATCGACGATCTGTACAATGCCATCGGCTACGGCGGACTTGCCGTTTCAAAGGTCAGCGCCAAGATGCGCGACGAATATGAGCGCGTGGTCAAGGTCGATGAGGATCAGAAGCCGATCGATCCCGAGGACGTCATCAGCCGCGCTCCGAAGAAATATTCAAACGACGGGATCATCGTCGACGGGCAGGAGGGCTGCGAGGTCAAGTTCGCAAAATGCTGCAACCCGCTTCCCGGCGATAACGTCATAGGCTTTATCACAAAGGGATACGGGATCTCGATCCACAAGCGCGATTGTCCCAACGTAATAAACGGCATGAAGCACAAAGACAATTTCAGCCGTTGGGTCCGCGCCGAGTGGAACGACGCCGGGGTCTTTTCGCGCCGCGGGAAGCTGTTTGAGGCGGTTGTGCAGATTTATGCCGAAAATTCGATCAGCCTCATAGCGGATATCTCGACGGCGCTTGCAAATATGCGTGTGTCGATCAATCAGTTCTCAACGAAGGTGTGCTCGGACCAGAATGTTCTGGTGAACATCTCTATCGGATGTAAGGATGTTGAACATTATAAGTCAATTGTGTCAAGACTGCGCTCGGTCGAAGGCGTTACGAGCATCGTGAGGGGCTTTAACGGATAATCGATCGCAAAGAAAACGGAGATTTTTATGATTTGTGTTATTCAGCGGGTAAAAGAGTGCTCGGTTGTCGCTGACGGTGTGCCATCGGCTTCGCAGGGGGAGGGACTTTTGCTTCTTCTCGGCGTTGCGAAGGACGATGACGGCGCGCACGCCGATGTGCTTGCCAAAAAGATCGCACGCCTTCGCATCTTCGAGGACGCGGACGGCAAAATGAACAAAAGCGTCACGGACATTGACGGTGAGGTCACCGTGGTGTCGAACTTCACATTGCTTGCCGGATATAAAAAGGGCAATCGCCCGGATTACATGAACGCCGCCGCGCCTGCTCAGGCGACGGAACTTTACGAGTATTTCAAAGCCGTGCTCGAGAGCGAGCTGCGCTCACTCGGGAGCGAACGAAGCGTGCAGAGCGGAGTTTTCGGCGCGGATATGAAGATCGCCACCTCGCTCGACGGCCCCGTGACGATAACCATGGATTCGAAGGTGCTTCTTACAAAATGAAGATAACGATAAACGGAGATATCAGCGCCTACTATGTGCAGATGCTCATAATGCTGTACTTTCCCGGAGAGCATTTCCCGGGCGATGCCGAAAACGAGGCGCTTTGTTTGGATGTGTCGCTCTCGTTTGACGGTGACACCGCTTTCGCGTTGGCTGTGCTCTCAGGGTTCGGACGTACCGCAAGGGCTGAGGCTGAGCAGGGAAGTATCCCGGGCTATGCCGCAAGCGAGGACAGACTCAAAAAGCTCGCGGTCGGCAGAGCAGTCGCCAAGGCCGCCGCGGAGTTTACCGGAAGCTCGTCGCCGTGGGGGATCCTCACCGGGGTGCGTCCCGCGAAGATCGCCGCCGAGATACGCGCGTCCGGCGCCGACGTCATCGGGATCCTCAAAAGCGTCTACGGCCTTTCCGACGAAAAGGCCGAGCTTTGTCAAGGAGTCGAAAAAAACGGTGCGGCGCTCATAGGTCCGGATGATCATGAACAGTGCAGTCTGTATGTGGCGATACCGTTCTGCCCGACAAGATGCGCATACTGTTCGTTCGTGTCCGCCTCGTCAAAACGACTTCTCTCGCTGATCCCCGAGTACCTCGAAAGGCTGCTCGAGGATATCGACTTCACCTTTGCCCAGATCGACCGGCTCGGCATGAATATCGCGAGCGTGTATGTCGGGGGAGGAACCCCGACCACACTCAGCGCCGAACAGCTTGATCGGCTCACAGAGCGTATCGAGCGCGGGACGAGAAACCACCGCCTGCGCGAGTTTACCGTGGAGGCGGGGCGTCCGGACACGATCACAGCGGAAAAATGTGCTGTTCTGCGCGCGCACGGCGTGGATCGAATCAGCGTCAACACGCAGACGCTGAACGACGAAATTCTTCGCAATATCGGCCGAAGCCACAGTTCGGCGCAGTTTTTTGAGGCATACGAGTGCGCCGATGCCGCCGGCTTTGACGCGGTGAATGTCGATCTGATATGTGGTCTTCCCGGGGAAAGCGTTGAGAGCGCCGTTTCCTCAGCCAGGCAGATTGTTGCGCTCGCGCCGGAGAATATAACGGTACACTCCTTTTGTGTGAAGAAAAGTGCGGATTTGCGAAGCGAGGGCGTCTACGACAGCGTCGGCGAGGCTGCAAAGCGCGCGCTTGCCGGTATGCACCGGGAGATATTCGCCGCGGCGTATGAGCCGTACTACATGTACCGCCAGAAGAACACCGTCGGCAACCTCGAGAATGTCGGCTTTGCCCTCCCCGGCAAGGAGTGTCTTTACAATATCTATATGATGGACGAGATCCACACCGTCTTCGGCGTCGGGGCCTCAGCCGTGACGCGCCTTACCGAAACAAACGGATCAAAAAAGCGGATAAAGCGCATATTTGAATCAAAATATCCGTATGAATATTTAAGAGATCATATGCCGCAGACACTCAATGAGCGCCGCCGTCGCCTTGCGGCCCAGATCGATGAATTCTTTGCAACGCAGGACTGAGCGGCGGTGCGATTGCGTACAAATTATCCCAGCAGAGTTTAATGGAGATCGTTTATGAAAATCCTTTTTAAAAACGCCGTGATCCCCGACCGTGATGCGCCGCGTCATATGAGGCGTGTGTGTGTCGCGACAAACGGCGAGCTTATATCCTACATCGGCGAGACGGAGTGCGGGGGTGAATTTGACCGTACGGTCGATTGTGATCGCGCTATGCTTATCCCCGGGCTTGTCAATGCGCATTGTCACAGCGCGATGACGATCCTGCGCGGACTCGGCGGAGGACTTGCGCTGCAGCGCTGGCTCGATGACGCCATCCTTCCGGCGGAGGACAGACTTACCCCGGAGCTTACGGAGCTTGCGTCCATGTGGGCGATAGCGGAAATGCTCGCCGCAGGGGTCACATCCTTCTCCGATATGTATTTCTTCTGCGATTCAACGGCACGCGCCGTGGAACGCTCCAAAATCAAGGCAAACCTCGCCCGATCGGTCGTGTCCTTTGATGAGAACGCCGACTGCGCGGGCGACAGCCGCGTCGGTGAGGCGCTTGCTCTTTACGACGAATGGAACGGCGTGGGCGGGATCAAGGTCGACTTCTCGCTCCATGC